>JAUQPO010000085.1 GCA_030550335.1 Acidobacteriota bacterium | reverse complement strand
TGTTAACAGAACCCGCTGCCGCATCATTGCCTCCTTGCGGCCGTAAGGTCACGGCCTGGGGAGATGTAGGATGCCAGCGAGTATATCGCCGCAGCAGCGCCCTGTCAACGGGCTCGCGCAGGGCAAGAAGTAACTTTACAGGAGGTAGCCCAATGAGCGGGCGCTGGTCAGGATGAGCCCGTAGAGTCTCGAGCGGTCTGTGTGGCCCCGTAAGGTCGCAGGGTATGTGCAGCTTGAACCCGCTGCTTTGGATGCTGTTTGAGGAAGCGGCGTTCGCCGCTCAAGGGGAAGGTGTCACGCACCTAAAGACCTGCTCACCCACGCGTCAGCTCCGCAATTAGCGTAGGTACCAGCTGCTTGAACACCTGCACGGGCAGCGAGCTGGTGAACTCGAACTGCCGCGCGGCTTCCTCGGGTACGAAAGCCGTGATCGTACCAAACCAGCGATCCCCAACGTAGAACACGAAGGTAGCGGTACGGTTCCGCACCAGCGACCGCAAGACCTCGCCATGCCGGCCGTACATTTCGTACCGGTTGTCGCCCGTTCCCGTTTTGCCGCCCACGGGCAAGATCCGTCCGTCAGGCCCAACCACGCCGGGTGCTGCCCGCTTAGCCGTGCCGTACAGGACGACTCCGGCCAGCTCTTCCCGCAGGATTTGGGCGATTTCCGGCAACATCACACGCCGTGGGGCGGCGGGCTCGTACCGAAGTCGCACTTCGTAAGGGGTTCCGGAGCCGAGTGTCAGGCGATGCAACCGGTAGGTGGGTTTGTAAACCCCGTCGTTGAGGATGATCCCCATGAGTTCCGCCAGGGCTGCAGGCGTGTCGCCGGACACGCCAATGGACGTGGCGTAGGAGGGAATGAGTCTTCGGAATGGGTAACCAAGACGCTTCCAGCGTCGATGGATTTCTACGAAGGCGTCCTGCTCTAAGATGATCCGGATGCCACGATCTTGGGCTGCCTTGCGCTGTGGCCTCAACAGCCAACGGTACGAGTCCGCCTGAATTGCCCGGCTGGCCGCGAGGACTTCTTCCAAGCTGGCGTTCGGGTGCTCAGCCAGATACCGAAGTAGCCAAAGCTCCAGCGGATGGACACCCGCGAGGTAGGCCTGATCCTGAAGGTTGAACCGGCCCGGCGCGTAATCCTCGTACAACTCCTGGATGAGTTTTTCTGGGAGATTAGGGTTCAACAGCACGCTAAGTAGGAATGCCGCGAACCCATCGATGCCCACCTGCGGCCGCACCCAACGGTACAGCGCCGCCAGGCGCCGAGGGGTGGCGGGCTTCATTTCTTGGGCACGCTTGTATAAAGCTTCTTCCACGCCCAAGCCCTGATATTTCCCGTAGAACTCGGTCAGAAATTGCCGGCTCTCCCATTCGATGAATCGGGCTAAGTAGCGCTGGCGGCGTGGATCGTGCATATCGGTAAAGATCTTGGGGTCGTAATTGGGCAGACGCCGAATGTGGTATTCCACCAGATCTCGCATCAGCCGGATGAACACCAAGTTCACCGAGCGGTGGAAAGCTTCGCGCACCGTCAGGATCCGACCATTATCGGCGGGGTCGAAGTTGCTGAAGCGATGCGCGCCGCCCGCAGTAAAGAACGTCTCTGCCGGGCTGGCTGAGTACTTCCGCTCCATGGCGGCTCGCAGAATGTCGTTCAGCGTCGCGGTGGGGTGCTCTGCAAGATAGTCCAGCACCCAACTGGTAAGCGGGTCATCTGCCTGGAGTCGGGCTTCCCCGAGTCGTTCCGGCGACTGACCCGCATAACGCTGGTACAGTTCCGCGATGACCTCCAGGTAGGTCGCCAGTGTCCGAAGCTTCGCTGTTGAGCCGAGCTCAAGTTTCGTGTGCTCGTTGAAATTCAAAGGCTGCTGCAAGTTGTCCGCCTGAACGCGGAGCACGTTGCCCTGTGGCGTGACCTCATAGAGAACGAAGCTGTAAATCACGCTCGAAGGGTCCTGGCCCGGAGCCAGCAACCGGAACCCATAGAGCCCTTGCTCGGCAGCGAATTGAGGGTCTGCCAACCGCTCGATGAACGTCGCCGCCCAACGTTGAGCTCTGGGGTGGACGGTCGTCTCAGCTTCAAGGTCCAGGCGATCCACGTCGTAAAGCTGCTCCAACCCTAGTAGCTGCATTAGCTGGATACGCACGCTGTCCACGCCCTTGCGCTCGGCCCAGCTGCGCCCTGGCAGTTCTACGGGCCGGCCCTCCAATCGTACGGGCAGCCGGCTCGCCCGGTCGAGAACCTCCTCGGGAACGAGCTTCTCCTTCCGAAACAGTTGCAGGTATTTCCGGTAGCGATGTTCTAGTTCGTCCCGGCGCGTGCCCAAGAGCTGGCTCGGCCTCTTGGCCGCCAGGATTAACAGCAGTACCTGCTGCAGCGCCCGCGCTTGCTCGTCCAATAAAGTTGGATCGGCTTGGCCGGGTTGTTCGAGTTTCCAGAGCAGTTGGTTGACGCGCGCAAAGTCGGAGTCAAACCAGGCTTTTAACCCATCGCCCAGCCCGTAAACCTCCCCATAGCCGGCCACTGCCCCGAGCGGCAGGGAGTTCAGATAAGCCCGAACCACTTCCCTTCGCTCTGTCCGCGTATCCAGATCCTGACGGTAGACTCGCAACGATGCCGAGACCACTTGCCGGGCTTTTTCCAGGGCGCTAGTGGTCCGGCCCCCGGGCGAATGGCGCAGCTTCTCCAATTGGACTGCCAGGGTGCTGCCCCCGCTGACTGGGTGGGCGGGGTAGAGCGTATTCAAGGTCATGTCCAGCACGGCCTTCCCCAGCCGGTCCCATTCGATGGCCGGATTGCGGTAGGGAAAGTGGCTTTGTAAGGCCTCACGGTTCTCCACAAAGAGCAACATTCTCACCACGACCGGGGGGATTTCCTCGAATTGCCGGTAGATATTGCGGGGGGTGTGGAATTCATACAAGACCGTTCCGCCCGGGCCTAAAATTCGGAGTCCCGCCCGGTCCTTTTCCACGAATGGCGGGGTAATCCCCACAGCCGCCAACTGCCAGAGCAGGATGGATGGCCTAGCCTGTGCTTCCACCCGGAAGCCAGCCGCTTTCAGCCGCTGGACGAAATCTTCGACGCGTGCATAGCCCAGCCGTTCATCGTAGGGGCCCTTGCGGGCTGGCGATAGGGTGATGTGTTCCCCCTGCCGCAGCTCGTAGCTGGCTTGGTAGGCTACCCAATGGAATACGCGGGCTTGGAGCCAAGACGTCTGTAAGTCCAACAGGAGCAATAAAGTGGCGACGACCGCTAATAGCACCCAACGCGGGGAGCGCCGTCGCTTGATTTCGACGACTACCGCCTCTTCCACTACTTTCGGTAAAGTCGCCACGCGCTCTTCCCGGCTCAGTACCGGCAATTCGATCGCTAATCGATCCAGGATACGCATAGGTACCCTGCCCTCCTCCCCCTGCACACTCGTATCCATCGTCGAGGATCGCGGGACCCTGTAAGGTAAGTGCCGATCAGCGGGCGTCTATCTTCTCAGACGCAGTTTTGACCCGCTTCGTTGCCAATCGTTTCCGCACCTTTGGCCGATGACAGCCAAGGGAGGCCCGGCCATCGGGCGGCTTTAAATCCGCCCCTGAAGCCTGGACATGCTCCGAGATGTGACTGGTCGTACGGCAAAGTTCCGACCCTTCGTTCTGCCACATTGGGACGTCCGGAACGAACCGGACCCGTTCGGACGAGCCTGCTAGCTGTGCTTTTCTGGTGGATCTTCCAGACGGGGAGCAAACTCGCTTTACGCCGCTGCCTGCCGCCATCCCCGCTTGCTGTTCGGCTCAGCACTCGATCCCCGGTGGCCAACATACCCCGCCCAGCCGAACAGCACTCCCAAGTAGCCTTTAACCTTCCAGAACCCCGAAAATCTCGTCTTCTCGAAGAATCAAGTAGTCTTCGCCGTCAATCTTCACGTCGTTGCCCGCGTACTTGGCGAACAGCACCCTCTCGCCGGGTTTGACCTCCAGAGGGATCAAGCTCCCGTCCTTAGTTAACCTGCCTTTCCCGACGGCTAGTACCTCGCCTTGTTGCGGCCGGTCCTTAGCCGTGTCCGGAATGACAATCCCGCCGGGTGCAACTTCTTCAGACTCAATTCGCTTCACCAGCACATAGTCATACAACGGGCGAACCTTCATCGACACTTCAGGCCTCCTTTCGGTTCGGATGATGCCGTAGCGGGTGCTCTCGAGGCGCCTCGGACGGATCCCGCCCGCGTCCATTCAACCATAGCTCCCCGCCGCAGCCCGAGCAACGCTTTCAACAACTTCTTGCCCCGTCCGTACTTCCTTTTAGCCTTTCGAGCGTGAACGCTCGCTCGGGAACTCAGACCGCGGCTGCTCGTGCTCCCACGATTTCCGCAGGATTCTTCAGCTCGCCAATTTGAGGACACGAGATCGTCACCACGTCGCCAGGCTGGAGTGCTGCCTCCTGAGGTACGATGATGCCCGTGCCCGTCAGCAGTATGGAGCACCGGGGGACACTGTTGGCCCGCAGCAAGTATTCGACCAGCGTTTCGAACCTACGGCTCAACTGGGCCGTACTGGCGGTTCCTCGGAAAATTTCCTTGCCGCCCCGCTGGATCGTGCATGTGATCTCCAGTTGGTATGGGTCAGCAATTTCATCGGTGGTAACGATCACCGGCCCCAAGGCGCAACACCGATCGTAGATCTTCGATTGAGGCAGGTATAGGGGATTTTCGCGCTCAATGTCCCACGCAGAAACGTCATTGGCCAGCGTGTAGCCTAGGATCGTTCCGTTGGAACCCAACAGCAGAGCCAACTCCGGCTCGGGTGCCGTGAAGTTGGAATCCCATCGGATCCCGATTGGCTCGCCGGGTCCCACGCAAACCCGCGCCGTTCCCTTAAAAAAGATCTCCGGGCGATCCTGCCGATACACCTGGGCGTAAAACCCTTCGCGCGTGCCATGCTCAGCGTCGCGGAAGCTCGAGCTGGCTTCGTAGGTGCAGCCACATGCCCAAACCTCAGCCGGCAACAAGGGTAAGATGGGTGGCAGCTTCTCCGCGTGGGGACTGGCGAGCATCCGTGCCAGCTCCGGCAGCGGGATCTTTTCCACCTCCGAACGCCGGATCAAGTCGCTCAGCGTATAGTTCGGAATCGGACGCGCGAACTCTCCCTCGAAGACTGCAGCAGTCGGTTTACCTTCCCAAAGAATCCTCGAGATCCGCATCAGTACCGGATGTACACAGTTTTGTAATCGCTATAAAAATCCAGCGCTGCCGGGCCTTGTTCTTTAGGGCCGAAGCTGGACTCTTTGGTCCCACCGAAGGGTAGCTGGTACTCAACCCCGGCGCTCGGCAGGTTCACCGTCACCAGCCCAGCCTCCATCGCGTATATGAACTCGAACACCCGGCTCAAATTGCGAGTTTGGATGGACGCCGACAACCCGTATGGAACACTGTGCGCGATACGCAGAGCATCTTCGAAGTCCTTGGCCCGCATAACCGCCAGAATCGGCCCGAAGATTTCCTCCTGGGCGATCGTCATGTCAGGAGTCACGTCGGCGAAAATCGTCGGAGCGACAAAATAGCCCTTGTCGTACTGCCCACCCGTGAGCCGGTAACCACCCACCAAAGGTTCACCGGCTTCTTTCCGCCCGATTTCGATGTACCGCAAATCGGTCTCCAGCTGAGCCTCATCTACCGCAGGCCCCACATCCACACCCGGTTCCAATCCATTTCCCACCTTGAGCTGCTTGGTGCGCTCGACTAACGCTTTCAGGAAACGGTCGTAGATGGCCTCTTCGACGATGGCACGACTGGTCGCCGTGCATTTCTGTCCGGTGGAGGCAAAAGCCCCG
Source organism: Acidobacteriota bacterium (assembly GCA_030550335.1). Classification (GTDB taxonomy): domain Bacteria; phylum Acidobacteriota; class Terriglobia; order Bryobacterales; family Bryobacteraceae; genus JAUQPO01. The sequence continues at coordinate 6,265 of JAUQPO010000085.1, read as the reverse complement.
TTGACCACGTTCTCCACCGCCAACTCCAAATCACAATCGGCCAGCACGATCGTGGGGTTCTTACCCCCCATCTCCAGCTGAATGCGGAGCTTCCGACGCGAAGCTTGTTCGTGCAGCAGGTTTCCTACTTTGCAAGACCCAGTAAAGGAGATGGCCCGAACCGGTTTAGCGTTGACCAATGCCTCTCCCAGCGTGTTGCCGGGCCCGGCCACAAAGTTCACCACCCCTTTGGGGATCCCAGCCTTGTGGCAAGCTTCGACGATTCGCCAGGCGCTCAAAGGCGCCGCCGTAGCTGGCTTGATCACCACCGTGTTGCCGCAAATTAGCGCCGGCGCCAGTTTCCAAGCCGGAATCGCACTGGGGAAGTTCCAAGGGGTGATCAACCCGCACACCCCGATGGGCTTGCGTAGGGCGAACATGTGCACCCGTGGCCGCTCCGACGGCACCAAGAGCCCGTTCAATCGGGCTCCTTCTCCCGCGTAGTAGCGGAAGATGTTGATCGAGCGGCGCACTTCCGCTTTCGCCTCAGGCAAAGTCTTGCCCTCTTCCCGCGTCATTTCCTCAGAGATTTGGTCCAGCTCCGCTTCCAGGATCTCCGCCACGCGATACAAGTACGCCCCGCGCGCCGGTCCTGGCAGGCTGGCCCAACCCGGCAAGGCAGCCTGCGCTGCCTCCGCCGCGGCTTCGATATCGGCAGGCGTACCTCGAACGAATAGCCCAACCACCTCGTCGATGTTGGCCGGATTCCGATTTTCAAAGGTTTCGCCCGTGACCCACTGGCCATCGATGTAATTAGGGAATACAGGTACACTCATCACCACTTCCCTCGGCCCTCCAGCCCAGCCAGGCGCCCGGTTTCAGAATTCGAACTGAACCTTGGGAGCCTCCCGAGCGGCTGGTGGGGTTTCGAAGTAGGCTTCGTTTCGCTTGAAGCCGAACAGTCCAGCCACCAAGTTGTTCGGGAACAGCCCGATGGTCGTATTGTATCGTTGCACCGCTTCGTTGTACTTACGTCGCTCGACCGCGATGCGGTTCTCCGTCCCGGCGAGCTCGTCCTGCAGTCTCAGGAAGTTCTCGCTCGATTTCAGCTGTGGGTAGTTTTCCACGACCACCAGCAACCGCCCGAGTGCCGAGTCCAACGCCGCGTTGGCCTTGATTCGCTCTTCCGGTGTACGAGCCGCCAGGAGCGCAGCCCGAGCTTTGGTCACTGAATCGATTACCGCTCGCTCTTGAGCTGCGAACCCCTTCACCGTTTCGACCAGATTGGGAATAAGATCGGCTCGCCGTTGCAAGGCCACATCCACCTGTGCCCAGGCGGCCCGCACCGCTTCCTGCTGCCGCACCAGTTCGTTACGGATCCCGATGATTTGCGCACCTACAATCAGTGCCAAGACCACAATCACGATCAGCACGATCGCCAGAACACGCATGGCTTACTTCTCCAGCCGATCCACCACAGCCACGAGTTTCTCGATCTCGGTTAGGTAGCTCCGGAACAATGCCTTCGGGTCCAAGGCTCGGGGCTTGATCCTATCGTCCCGATAATCAAGCAGCTGCATGAACGGTGTGGGATCGATGCCGAACTTTTCTGCCGCCAGTCGTATCGCTTCCCGTTTCAACCAGGGTGGCTCGATTCCATAAAGCCGAAGTGCATGGCGCGCAAGCACGCAAAACGTCGATACCGAATCGGCCATCAAATCCAGCAGCAACAGTGGATCGTGCAGCAGCGCAGCGCCCCGCTGCCGTAGACGCAGTAACTTGGAGCGAAGTTGATACTCGACCTGGGCCCGGTAGAAGGACTCGTCAATCTCCAAGTCTGCGACCAAGTCCTTCCCGTAAAGGATACGGCGCTGCTGTTTCATGTCGTGGAACTCGATGGGGAAGCAGTCGGTCGAATTCCTCAGCTCGTGCTCACTCAGCAGCAAGGGAGTGGGCTGGCCTTGGTCTCGCCACCAGCGGAAGATTGAATCGGCTTGGGCAAGCTCGTCCACGCCCAGCTCGCTCAGCACGCATAAGACATTCAAGTCAGAAAACTTGGCCGTGCTATCGCCTGCCGCTGCGGAGCCATACAGAATGACTGAAGCCAGTTTGGCTCCGTAAGCGCGCTCCAGTCGCTTGACCAGTTCCGCCAACGACTTTTCCTTTTTGTCTTCTCTGATCATGAGTGGCTACTCACCAGCTGCTCGAAGCTCCCCCGCCGCCCGAGTCTCCCCCTCCGAATCCACCGAAGCCCCCGAATCCCCCCGGCGCATCATACCCGCCAAACGGTCCGCTAGCCCTAGGGAACCTGAGTGGCCCGCTCAGCATGCTCCCCAAGAGCATACCCGCGAGCAGGTCTTCTGGACCACCGCTGGCGTAACGGAGCCGGCGCCTACGAGCTCCATAAGAGGCGCCGATGATCATCATGGCTAGTAGGACTGGAATGATAGGAAATAACACCGCCAAGGGCAGGCGCACCGGGCGCCGAGGAACGGAGTGTAGGGGAGTTGGACTTACCCGCGTTCCCTTAGCCTGAGCGATGCGATCCCCTAGCATCCGAACGGCCAGGGTTACCGCTTGGGTGTAATCACCTGCCCGGAGCCAAGGCCGTAACTCGCGCAACAGACTGCCAGCGTAACCGTCCGGGATGTAGGGCTCCAAACCATAGCCCACTTCTAACCGGCTGCGACGATCATCAATCGCCAGCAACAGCAGTACGCCTTCGTTCGTTTCTTTCTTACCAATGCCCCAGTGCCGAAACAACTGGTTGGCCACATCCTCGATGGGTTCGCCTTCTAGGCTCTTTAAGGTCACGACTGCAACTTGCGCTCCAGTATCCCTCTCAATCGTGGCACACAACTGCTCGATCTGCAGTTCCGCTTGGTCGTCAATCACTCCAGCAAAGTCGTTGACGTAACCCTTAGGCTGCAGTGCGCTAAGATCGATTGCCCACGCGCACAGCCCCCACAGCAATGCCAGGACTAGCACTTGCGCGCTGGCAGCTCGCCGCATCGATTGCCTACCTCAGTGTACAATGCGCCCCCGAGTCTGCTGGGGGCACGTGCCAGTCTGCCCGGTGAAGGCCGCGACTGGACGCCGGTGCTTCGAAGGTCGCCCCACAAGATCCTCGAGCTTCTGCACCACTCGCCCGACGGGTTGAATTCGAGGTTGCTTCCAGCATGCGCTGCGCGCGTGAGCCGAAGGTTCAGGACGAGCGGGGACATGGCTCGTCACTGGAGAAAAGATCTAACCCCCCTATCGTTCGGGAGCCCGACTGCCCACCCTGTGGGCTACCGCCGGTCCCAGTGCCTCGTTCTGCACGTCTGCCCCTCCACAGAATTCAACACTGGCACTCAGCAGCTACAATCGACTCTGGCCTTGTGGACACAAAGCCAATCCGACAAAAAGTGCGATAGCCACCTGAATCGTCCTATGATTGGGTCCATCGAGCTCTGACTTGCTCATTGGCATAACATTGCGATGGCTCACAGGATTGGAATCTGGCCATGCTGAGGGAGCCGAAACTGAGTCGATGGTGGTGGATCTTGGGCTTGGCGGCCGCTTGGTGTAGCTTGGCTGCCCCAAGGCAGGCTACCGGCGTCAAAGTCGGTGAGGTCACCCATGAGTCTGCCATCGTGTGGATGCGCCTTACACGGGACTCGGAACGGAACTGGAAAGGATTGGACCTCCGTGGCAAAGGGGGACAAAAGACTGTCCCGGAAGGGATCTCGCCTGATGAACTGGAAGGGGCTGCACCGGGTGCGGCAGGGCGTGTCCGTGTCCGCTACGGCACCCAGCGCGACTTGTCCGATGCCCGCCAAACCCCATGGGTCACCGTCTCCGCTGTCACCGACTATGCTCACCAGTTCGTACTCAGAGGCCTCCGCCCAGACACGGTGTACTACTTCGCCGCTGAGACCGCCGACCTCGGAGACGGTTCCCGGCATGAGCCCCTCTTCGGTGAGTTCCGGACGGCTCCTTTGCCGACTGCAACCGATCCCATTCTCTTCACGGCCATCACGTGCCTCATGTACGCCGACCTGGATGACCGAGACGGGTTCAAGATCTTCGACGCAATGCTGGAGCTCAGGCCGCGGTTCACGGTGTTCACCGGCGACGACGTTTATTACGACAACGAGGATCCCCGTGTGACGTCGGTCGCCGTGGCCAGGTACCACTGGCAGCGGATGTACAGCCTACCTCGTCACGTCCGGTTCTGTTTGCGCGTGCCCACGTACTGGATGAAAGATGACCACGACACTTACGCCGACGATTGTTGGCCCGGCATGAAGCTGGACAAGATGGGGAGCTTCACCTTTGAGGATGGCCAGCGGATCTTCCTCGAACAGGTCCCGATGGGAGAGCGCACCTGGCGGCGGTTCCGTTGGGGAAAGCATTTGGAAATCTGGCTTGTGGAAGGACGCGATTTTCGCTCACCGAACCCGGTGCCGGATGGCCCGGACAAAACCATTTGGGGACGTGCCCAAAAGGATTGGCTGAAGAAAACACTGCTTTCCAGTGACGCCACCTGGCGGATCCTGATCAGCCCCACTCCGCTAGTGGGACCCGACCGGAAAAACAAGGCCGACAATCACTCTAACGCCGCGTTCGCACACGAGGGGCGCGAAATGCGCCAGTGGTTGGCTGATCACCTCAAAGGGAACGTCTTTGTGATTTGCGGCGATCGCCACTGGCAATATCACTCGGTGGATCCCGAAACGGGACTACACGAGTTTTGCACGGGGGCTGTGAGCGACGAACACGCGGGTGGTTCGCCGGGCGAGGACCCACGCTATCACCGCTTCCATCGGGTCAAGGGTGGATTCTTATCGGTGTTGGCCAGTGGGGAGGAGATTCGTTTTCGGCACCACGACGTGAATGGCCGCGTGGTATACGAGTATCGCCAGGCAGCGCCGAGGCGCACACTTCGTCCCTAGCGAGGTACAAGTACACTCGACAATCAAACGCGCCGCGGGCAGTGACGCTCAGGAGGTCGCCGGAATGAACTCGACAATAGTGCAGCTTGCAACCGGCTTATCGTTAGCCATAGGGCTGTCGGCTCCAGTGGACCGCCTACCCAACATCGTCATCATTCTCGTCGACGACATGGGATACGCAGACATCGGCCCCTTTGGGGCCACCGCTTACGCCACCCCGAACTTGGACCGCATGGCAGCCGAAGGCCGACGGTTCACCGACTTTTACGTCAGTCAGGCAGTTTGTTCCGCTTCGCGCGCCAGTTTGCTTACTGGCTGCTACAACGTGCGTGTCGGCATATTCGGAGCGTTGAATCACCGGGCTACACACGGGCTTAGTCCCAGGGAGACCACTATCGCGGAGCTCTGCAAGCAGCGTGGGTACGCCACCATGTGCATTGGCAAGTGGCACCTAGGGCACCACCGGCCTTTTCTCCCCTTAGAGCACGGCTTTGACGAATACTACGGCCTGCCCTACTCCAACGACATGTGGCCGTACCACCCGGAAAACCCCGGCTTCTACCCACCTTTGCCCTTGATCAATAACCGGTCCATTGTGGACCCCAATGTCGACGCGGAAGATCAGGCTCGCCTGACCACGAATTACACCGAACGAGCGGTGGACTTCATCCGGCGGAACCGGTGGCGGCCTTTCTTCTTGTATTTGGCACACAGTATGGTTCACGTGCCGCTGTATGTCTCGGAGAAGTTCCGCGGCAGATCAGGCGCAGGGCTCTATGGCGACGTCGTCATGGAAGTGGATTGGTCCGTGGGCCAGATCCTGGATACCCTTCGCGAGCTGGGCTTGGACAAGAACACCTGGGTCATCTTCACCTCCGACAACGGCCCATGGCTCAGCTACGGTGATCACGCGGGCTCGGCTGGCCAGCTACGAGAAGGCAAGGGGACATCGTTTGAGGGCGGTGTGAGAGTGCCCACCCTCATGTGGTGGCCCGGGACGATCCCTGCAGGCACACAATGTAACGAGCCGGCCATGACCATTGATTTGTTACCCACCATCGCTCGGCTAATCGGTGCTCCACTACCAGAACTCAAGATCGATGGCATGGATATCTGGCCACTGATCAAAGGTGAGCCAGGTGCCCGAAGCCCGCAGGAAGCTTATTTCTTTTACTGGGGCTCGGAATTGCAGGCCGTTCGCATGGGGCGGTGGAAGCTTCACTTCCCGCACGAGTACCGCACCTTGGCCGGCCAACCTGGTGGTAAGGGCGGAAGACCTGCGGAGTACCAAACCGCACAAATCGATCTAGCCTTGTTTGACCTCGTTGCTGACCCGGGCGAGACCACTG
>JAUQPO010000084.1 GCA_030550335.1 Acidobacteriota bacterium | reverse complement strand
AGGTGAATAGCGGGCTCGGCACCGCTCAGGGCGACGCGAGGCAGCACAGGACGCCCCGCCACGCTCACGCCCGGCGCTGCCCCGAGCTCTGACTGCAGGTCAGCGCTTTGATCCTCAAAGCGAACCACTTCCCGCGTAGCCTGGGGCGATGCCATGCCGCCTACGCCTTCCTGGTTCCAGCAGCTTACCAGCGAGCCCTCCGAGTAAAGCCCCAGCTCGCGTTAGGACTAGCCTCCGCGGAGTCCATAGCTTTCTCAATTTCGCCCCCGGGGCAGCTACCCCCCGAGCGCGCTCCGTCCGGCAGAGGTGACCGTGGCCTCGAAGGGCCGACAACGATCCGGTAGCCATCATTTCGGGAAGAGCCGGTCGAGTTCCTCTCGGGATGGCTGGCGGCCGTACTCGCAAAGCTCAAAGGCTTCGTAGTGCTGCACGGCACGTGCTTTTTCTGGGCCATACCGACGTTCCAGAGCGACTCGGACGGCTTCAGGTATCCGCCCTTCACGCCGCTTAGCTAGCCAGGCTTTGCGCGCTGCAGGGTCCTTGGGAACTTGAGGCAGGATGCCGTCGACCCAGGGCAGCCACTCGTAGAACTGGGACACATGCGCGTCCAGGGCATTGACTTTGGCTTCCCACACATCGTCGATCGCTACTACGACGTCCGGCCGGAATGGGCTCGGTTTCTGGAACCGGTCCTCGTAGTACATGAAGATTGGGTTCTGGCGTAAGGCTGGAGTGTCAGAGACGATGTTGGGCACCACCACCATGTAGGCCGCGTCCTGCACCAGTACGCCGGTGTAGCGGTGGTCCGGGTGATAATCGTTTGGGCGCGGTCCCAGTACGATGTCGGCTTTCCATTCACGGATCGCGCGGATGATCTGCTTGCGCACTTCCAGCGTAGGCATGAGCAAACCGTCCGGGTTGTCCCAGACCTCGTACGCGGCGATCCCTAGACGCTTGGCGGACTCTTGTGCCTCAGCGCGGCGTCGTTGCGCGAGCATCCCTCCTCCCATCTCGTGGTGCCCGGCGCTTCCATCGGTCACCGCTACGAACTTCACCTGGTGACCCTGGCGGGCAAACTTGATGGCCGTGCCACCGAAGCGTATGTCGCAGTCGTCGGGGTGCGCGCCAAAGGCGATGATGCGCAACTGCCCAGTTTGCCCGAAGGCACAGACCGCCAGCACAACCATTAGGAGCACGAACCAAAACTTCCGCATGGATTTCCTCCTTGGCTGAACAGCTTACCGCAAAGCCAAGGGCCAAGCCGCGAGGCGAGGAACTTCAGGCGTAAATGCCGAACAAGCCGCGCCAGGTGACTTCACGGCCGGTGTAAATGGCTTCCCGTCCGAGGATGGCGATCATCGTACTCAGAGCCGACCGTTCGGCAACATTCTCGGGGTTGCCCGTTACGATTCGTTCGAGAAACGCTTCAAGAGCATCGTAGGTGATATCGCGCTTGGACTCCATGACCTCGGTGTCTTTCTCTCCCTTGACGTGGACCATTCGGGCCCGCGAAGTCGTGATGACGCCTTTGGTGCCCGTAAACTCCTCGCCCACCCGAGCAAAGCCGCGGGGCGTGATCTGGTTGGCCTCGTAGTTCACGTGGATCCCATTGGGCCACTCGAAAGTGAGGCTCAAGTGATCCAACAGCTCCATTGACGTTCGGACCTTGGTGCCGCCCCAGCCCACTGCGCGGATGGGCAGGCCTCCCAGGAACCAATGCAGTACGTCGAAGTTGTGGCAGTCTTGCTCGACGATAAAGTCGCCCGAAAGCTCGCGGTAGCAGAACCAGTTTCGAATACGCTCGATTTGTGGGTCCGCGTAGGGTCGGCGCGTGAAGGGGTCACCCCCAATCCACGCCGCGCGGGCATTGACGAGTTCGCCGATCTGACCTTGCTGGATCCGGCGGTACGCTTCTAAGTACACGGGGCCATAACGCTGCTGGAAGCCGACCGAGATACACAGCTTCGGGTCCGCTTTGCGAGCCGCGCGGATCACCCGCAAGCACCCTTCGATGTCCACGCCCATCGGTTTCTCGCAGTAGACATGCTTGCGCGCCTGGATGGCAGCTTCGAGCATACGGGGGTGCTCGAAGGGGGGCGTGGCGATGATGACAGCGTCGACATCCGAAGCCAGCAGTTGCTCGAAGTCGCGGTAGATGCGAGGGTTTTGAACGCCGATCCGCTTGATCGCCCGCTCAATCTGGTCGTCGAACAGGTCACAAAGCGCAGTGATGCGTGCACGTGGGTCCTGATGCACGATGCTGGCATCGTAAGTGCCGCGCCCGCCAGCCCCGATCAGCCCTACGGCGATGCGGGAATTGGCTTGGGTTCCTCGAACGGCGCTCGGATGAACAATGAGGAAGCTGGACGGGACGAAGCTGCTTGCCTGGAGAAAGCGGCGGCGACTGACTGAAGTCGTGGTGTCTTGCTGCGGCATACGGAAGGGATTATACCGGACCGCAGCGCTTGGCCTTACGCACGCGAGACCCCACTGGGCGTACGCAGGTGATTCCACTGGGACTCGGCGTGAGCCTGGATTTCTCCGAGCCGCATGCGCGTAGCCAGGAGCGCGAAAAAGCCCCCCACCCACAGTGGGACTGTAACGACCACGAAGAGCAAGGTCGCATAAGCCGCTGCCTGGGATTTCGGAATTCCGAATAACTGCAAGGCGACGACGGTAAAGAACTGGAAGGCACCCACATTGCTAGGCGCTTGAGGCGGGATGCTACCCAAACGTAGGATCACCAGCACGACGGCCGCGGGCACGAAGCCCAACTCGATGCCAAAGCCGCGGAACAGGGCGTAAATCGGAACCACCTGCAAGGCCAGGTACGCCAAGCTGACCAGTGTGGCCCAGGCAAAGCTCGTCGATCGGGTCATGCAGCGCAAGCTGTGGACTATCTGGAGGAAAAACTTCGGTAAGCGACGGGTGACCGGTAGAGCTACGCCTTTGCGCAACGCAGCCAGCACCACTAGACCGGCTACTACAGCCAGTACGATCGCCAGAACGTGCGCTGCAGCGATCAAGTAACGCGGAACGGGCGCCCGCGTCGAGGCCAGGTAAAACCCGAGACTGAGCCAGCACCCGTCTAGGAACCGCTCAAGCAAAACGGAGCTGGCGGTGGCGCTGAATGGCAATCCGGCCCAACGGCTTTGCAAGAACGCGCGTATAGCCTCGCCCGTACGGAAGGGCAAGATCTCGTTGGCGAACAGCCCGATGTAAATAGCTTGGACCGAGCGCAGTACGGAAACGTGGGCGAGCGGGCTCAGCAGCAGGCTCCAGCGCCAGCCCTGGAGCACGTAAACACTAATGTCAGTGACGACAGCCAGGCTCACCCATCGCCAGTCGGTGCGCAATAGCGCCGGAAGCTGGCTCTTCCAGTCGAACCCGTGGTATACCCACACCAGGCCTGCCAGGGATAGGGCGTATCCGACGACAGGGATCACCCAGCGTGGCCTTCGGTTTTTCGAGACACCCCCAGGCGATTCGATCAACAACGTCAACTTTCATCATATCGACGGATCTGGGTGCCAATCCAGTTGTCACCATTAGAGTTTGCGGCAGGCAACTAAGTGGTTGGGTTGCGGGCCTAGCCACGTCCGCGCTAGGCGGCTGAACGTAGTTCTCGGTCCGGAATGTCCGGTCACCGAAACCACACAACACAAAACATGCAACCCACCAATGGATTAGCCTGCCCGCAGGCGGGATCTTTCTTGTTAGCGTCTTTAAACTCGTGTCGGGAGATCTGAGCCCGCCCTCGGCCCAGGCGCGAGCCTTGCTCTTACGCAGCTCCGTCTCCGAGTCGTAACCCTTCGCCCATCCGTCGAGGTGCGCCGATGAGCAACTGGCAACTGGATTTCCGCGATAACCGTATTCTGGGTTCTACTGACGCCTTCCTCGCTCCCGGAATTCGTGCCGAACTGATCGTGGAGTGCCCGGATTGGTTGGACTTCTCCGCCAGAATTGCGATGAATGAGAGGCTCCCGGCTAAAGACCTGCCTTTAGGTGGGCTCAAAGGGCAGTTGCAACTCTTCCGAGCGGATCGACGATCCAGGCCAGCGTTCATCGCAAGGCTTGGTGTTCGACTGGGATGGTACAGCAGCTTTGAAGCTTTGGCCCGCGACGTCGAGGAACAGGCCGGACCTCTAGGATGGGAAGGCATTGCGTCACCAGCAAAACGTTACTTCGCATTGCTCCTGGAGCAAGCCGGCGAGATCGATGGCCAGATCGTTCCTGCGGCCAAGATCCTGGGTGCGTTGCTTGATTATCAGTCCGAAGGTGAGCTGCTGGTCGGTGTGGTGCGGGGATACGAGTTTGAGCCGCCGGTCCAGGACGCACTGGCATCGCTGTTCGGTCACTGTGGGCTGCCGAGCTGGATCCGTTCGCCGGACCAGCTGGAGCCACTGACTTGGATCATTGGGTGGCGGCGTGGCACCCTCGCTGTCAACCTGTACGGGCAGGCACAACACGAACTGGCCTGGTGGCGGCGACTCGGCTTGGGGCCGTGGAAGGGCGAGTTGGGAGTCCAGGTCGAGCCACGGCTGAACTTTTCCGCGGAAGTCCAGGCCGAAGGCGAACAGCTCTGCGTGGTCCACCGGGGCGAAGGGCAACGGAAGCGCTTGCGCGTGCGTTTCTGTAAGGCGGAGTTTAAAAACGCTCAAGTCGCTGTTGTCCCGACCGTGGGGTTGCAGCTTGAAGACAATGGGCTGCTGCCTGGCACCGTTGAGGAATTTGCCAAGGCGATGGCTGGCGTGCTGGGCGTGCAGTGGCTCGAAGAGCTCTGGTCGATCCTGGCTCATCCTCCCAGTGAGGCCTTTGAAAAGCTTCGCCGGGCAGTCGTGCGCTGGCTCGCACAGCGCACCCATCAAGCCGAGCCTGTAGTCGAGGCAGAGCTGGAAACGCTGCGAGCGACTTGGTCAGGCCTGCCGGTGCCAGTTCGGAACCTGCTGTGGCGTTGGATGTCAGGTTCGTCGAGCCAGGCGCGCGATTCGCTGCAGGAGGACTTGAGGTTGCTGCTCGAATCGAATCAGGCAAGGGTGCAGAGCCTCCTGGAGGCCCTTGGCCAGAGGATGTGCCGTGCGCGGACGCCGTTTACACTGTGGTTGGAGGCGGCAGCTGAGAAAACCCTGTGGGAGCTGCTCGGTCAGGCGAGTAGCCTGGAGTCATTGTGCGAGATCGCCCGGCGGTCGCTCGTCTTACTCTCGAGCAACCTGCTCGGAGGGTTGTACGAACTGCTGGAAGGATACGCATCTAGGGCCGGGCTTGCGGCCCAGCAAGCAGCACCCGAGTGGCTCCCCATCGAAGAGTGGGTGAGGAGCAAGCTCGCGGATTTGTCTCGCCAGCGTTCGGAAGTGGCTTCGTGGACTGCTCTCGCCGAGCTGACCAGCTCCGTGCGAGAAAAGCTGGAGGGTGCCTACCAGAGGGCGAGGAGCTTGCTCCAGCGCCAGCTCCAGCTTTCGATCGAAATGGGCTGGAGCAAAGCGCGTTCCTCTACCGTGCTGCTGGACGCCACGTTCGACTTCGACCACTCAACTGCAGCGGAGACCTTTTTGCAAGCTGCTTTGAGAGGTGACTGGCGTGGCGTACTCACCGCTCCGCCGGAGGTCGTTGAGCTCCATATGGCGCTGCTTACCCACGGCCTTCGACGCTACCACCGTATACGCTGGCAACTTCCGTCCTTCGAGGGGACGCTCGAACATTGGAACCAAGCTTTCGCCCGCATGGAGATTCGAGAAGAGGACGGGCGGCTAGTGGTGTGCGAAGCCGAGGCGAGCGATACGATTCGCCTGGCACGGCGTTGGGCGAGCGAACTGGCGCTGGGTTGCAAGGCTCGCTTGGCGCTGAGCGATAGAGAGTCGCTTGCCCAGCTATGCATGGTGCTTCCCTGGCGGTACACCTTCCGGAGCGGAACGCGGCGGTTACGCGCCCGGGCGCTAGAAAATCGCTTGCGGCCGTTGTCTCACGCCTATTTCTCAAGGCCAAATCAGGAGCGCAATGCAGAGGACTGGCTCGGGGATTGGGTTTGGTCGCTCCAGCGTCAGGCTGAGTCGGCTCTAGGTAGCGGGCAGGGTACGATCGGGGATACGTTGGTTGAGCTCCAGGTCGAATTACCAGGGGACGTAGCCGCGGCCTTTTTCTTAGAGCTGGCAGACTGGGGCGGCAAATCCCAATGGATGGAGATCTCCAGGGCTATCCAGCACGCGCTACGGCGTGTCGTCCCCTACTGTTACTTTACCGAGGCTGCGCGGTATGCTGGCGCCGAGTTCGACGTGGCGGCGGCACTGTTGGTCTACCAGGCCATGCCCGTGACAACGGCCATTGAGCTCGAAGATGGCCGAGTTCGATTCAACACTGACCGGTCACCTTATTGGGATTACCGCGATGGCCGGCAACGCCACGCGATGGTGTTCAACACGGCTACTGAGCGGGCATTGCTGGAGCAGATGGGGCGCGTGCGTCAGGTGCTGGAAGACGACCCGGCGTTACGTCGGTGGGCGGCTCTTTACGCTCCGGAAAATCTGCGCCGGGTTCAATGGGCGGCGTTACAAGGCGTTGGAGGGAAGTTACTGGTGGACAGCCTGCTTTGGAGCGAGGCTAGCCTAATCGAGCGGCTCACTCGGGTAGCCAGGCACTTCCAGACATTTAGAACACGGCTCTTGGACGAGCCCCAGGGTGCCACGCGAGCTCTGGAGCAGTTTGCAGCGGAGCTGGCTGAGACATTCCACCGCCGGTTGACCCACATCGTAGGAACGCGGCTGTTACGGCAGCTTTCGAGCGTGGTGTTTCTGGAAGCGGCCCGAGTGGTCGCTGGTGGACTGGAGGCGGTGAGGCCTTCGGCATGGCTCAGAGTGCACGTATTAAAGCCAGGCGCGTTCGATCAGGTGTTGGAAGAGTTCCTGCGGAGCGGTTCCGTGGAATCGATGGCAGTCGTCGTCACGCAGGTGTTGACGACCTGAGGGCTTGTCAAGGCCGAGTGCGGCAGTGGGGACGGTTTCGATCCCCTATGCGTGGCTGGCTGGAGAGCGGCTCTCGCGTCGGGTCACCTCGTCGCAGTTATCCCTGTGGCCCGAGCAGGAAAAAGCGGGCCAGGAACAATCCTGTCAGTAAGTACATCAACCAAGAAATCCTCCTATGGTGTCCACCCAGTACTTGAAGGAGTGTGTAGCTGGTAAACCCGAGCGCCAGGCCGTTGGCAATGCTGAAGGTCAAGGGAATACTGATCATGGTCAGGAATGCCGGGATGCCTATTGACGGCTCGGTCCAGCGGATTTCACCGGCGTGAGAGATCATCAGGGAACCCACCAGGATCAGTACCGGAGCAGTAGCTGCAGCTGGGATGACACCGACCAGCGGCGCTATGAATAGTGACACCAAGAACAGCATCCCAGCGATGATGGCGGGGATGCCCGTGCGTCCGCCCACGGCGACTCCCGCCGCGCTTTCGATGTAGCTGACCACCGTAGAAGTCCCCACGAGCGAACCAACGACCGTCGCTGAGGCATCGGTAAAAAGGATCCGGTTGACGCGGGGGATTTTCCCATCCGGGTCGAACAGGCCTGCTTTCTTGCCGACGGCCACCAGGGTTCCGATGTCGTCGAACAGGTTCACGAAGAGGAATACGAACACAATCTCGATCAGTTGGGGCTTCAGGACGCCGCGGAGGTCCAGCTGGAAAGCCGTCCGCTGAAGCTCTGCGAGGCCATAGACTTGAGGTTGCCATTGAACGAGCCCGGTGAGAATGCCCACCGCTGTGGTGATGAGAACTCCGAGGATCATCGCGGCACGCACGCCGCGCACCATCAAACTGGCAGTGAGCAACAGGCCAAAGAGCGACAGCAGAGTGGTCGGCTGGCGTAAGTCGCCCAGGCTCAGCTTCGTTGCGGGGTTAGCGATGACGATGCCTGCATTCCCAAGGCCGATAAAGGCAATGAAAAGGCCGATGCCTACGGCCACAGCTGCATACAGCTCCACAGGGATCGAGTAGAGGATCAGCTCCCGGATGCCCGCCCAGGTCAGCAGCATGAAGGCGACGCCCGAAAGGAAAACGGCGGCGAGTGCCACGCGCCAGTCGATGCCCAGAGCTTGAACTACCGCGTAAGTAAAGTAGGCATTCAGGCCCATGCCTGGGGCGAGCGCTATGGGGTAGCGCGCGTACAACCCCATGAGGATGCTCCCGAAGCCGGATGCCAGGCAGGTGGCTACGAGAACGGCCGTGAACGGCATTCCCGCCTGCTGCAAAATCGACGGGTTCACGAAGATGATGTAGGCCATCGTGAGGAAGGTAGTGAAGCCTGCCAAGATTTCGGTACGCCAATCTGTCCCTAGCCGTTGGAATTCGAAGTACTGCTCGAGGCGCTTGCGCATAGAGAACCATTATGCCCTTCTGCGGTGACTGATCCGCGCTATCTGGCGTAGGGAAGCTCGCGAGCTCAGGCGGGCTCGCAAGACATTACCCCTTGACAGGCTGCAGGCGCCGGTGGACTGCAGAGGTCAACATGCGGTGGTGCGTGGCTGGGATCGATGGTTCAGGTGAAGGAAGCAGTCGAGGAAACCATCGTCACCGCGCGTAGCCCACGCAGTAACGGCTCTCCAGTTCTAGAACGCTCAGACCACGACTGGGCCTGCCCCGTCAGAAGGGACCACGGGATAGAAGGCAGGTTCGAATCCGAACCGTTCGCGGTACTTGGCAGCTATTTCTTGGCGGAAGCGCTCGGCCACACTTGGCGCCATGAGGTTCACCGTACATCCTCCAAAGCCCCCGCCGGTCATGCGCGCCCCATAGACACCTGGGATGGCGATCGCCGTGTCTACGAGGAAGTCGAGCTCCTCGCAACTGACCTCGTAATCGTATTGCAGGCTCCGATGGGAGTCGACAAAGAGCCTGCCCATCTCCACGAGGTCAGCGCGGGCTGCTGCTGTGACGAACCGTTCCACACGCTCGTTTTCCGTGATGACATGGCGAGCTCGCTTCAAGACGACGCCATCGAGTAATCCCAAGTGCTCCAACGTGGCGTCCCGCAGGCTTTGCACGCTCGGGTAACGGCTCTGGATTCGGGTTACTGCTTCCTGGCATTCCCGCACTCGGTCACGATAGGCAGAGCTACCCAGCTCGTGCTTGACCATCGTGTTCACAGCGACGAACTGGGCCCGCTCGGGTAGACGGACGACGTCGAACTTGAGGCTGCGACAGTCAATCTTCAATGCCGCGTTTCGACGGCCAAAGATCGAGATGTACTGGTCCATGATGCCGCAGGGCATGCCCACGAATTCTACTTCGGCGGCGCGGCAAATCCGCGCGAGCTCCAGCGGATCCATGGGGCGCCCGTCCAAAAAAGCCAGAGCAGTTGACACTTCCAAAGCTGCCGAACTGCTCAGGCCACTGCCGGTGGGGACTTCACTGTCAATGTAGAGATCGCAAGCGTGGATAGCCACGCCGGCCTTGTGGAGCTGAACCGCCACGCCGGCCACGTAATCGGACCAGTCGCCTGAGCGTTGCAATTCCTCCAAGGCTTCGACGGGCCAGCTGCGCTCCTGGTCCATATTGGCGGAGTACACACGGATCCACCCGTCGTCGCGCGGCGCCACAGCAACGTAGCAGGCGAGCTCAAGCGCTACCGGAAGGACGAAGCCCAGGTTGTAATCCGTATGCTCGCCAATCAAGTTGACGCGTCCGGGTGCTCGGTAGACGCGTGGGACGAGCTCGGTCTGAAATTTCCTTTGAAACGCTTCAATCAAGCGGCGCGCCGTGCCAGCCATAGCAGCGTTACTCCGAAGATCAGGAATGCCACGCCACTGTAAAGGTTAACGTTGTGCTCCGCGAGCGGCGCACGCGCTTCCGGCCATAGCAGCCCGCTGATCACCAGCAGCACCCCATAGATGGTGAACAGCAGTCCGGAGGGAGTCCGCAAGTCCCACATAGTTTTCACCAGAAGATGACGTTCAGCAGAATGCACGACACTGCGGCGACCAAGGATACGAAGCCCGGTCGCTTGTACCAAGGCAAATGGCGCTCATGGGGAATGGGGGTGACCCCATAGACCAAGCCTCGTAACTCTTCCACTGGCCGGGGTTCGGTGAACAGGCTCACCAAGATTGTCACGACAAAGCAGGTCGTCCAGGCGAAGATGGCAATCCAGAAGTTTTGTGCCATGACGGATTCGAATTCATGGAGATTCCCAATCCAGGCGCCTTTCCCTTCGGCCAGTGTGAGGCCATGAGTCAAAGCGGCAGCGAGGGTTCCAGCTACCAGGCCTGTGAAGGCACCGTGTCCTGTAGCTCGCTTCCAGAACATGCCCAACAGAAAGGTGGCGAACAGTGGGGCGTTCACGAAGCTGAAGACGAGCTGCAACAGATCCATGAGGTTGTTGTAGAGCGTCGCCAGATAGGCGGCCCCGATCGATAGGATCGTGCCCACGATCGTCGTCATTCGCCCCACCCAGAGATAGTGGGAGTCTGGGGCGTCGCGACGGATGTAGCTCTGGTAAATGTCGTAAGTCCATACTGTGTTGAACGCTGTAACGTTACCGGCCATGCCGGACATGAACGATGCCATGAGCGCCGTCAGTCCCACGCCCAGCATCCCGTTGGGATAGAACTGGGCCATCAGAGTCATGATGGTCTGGTCGTAGTCGTAGCTGTTGCCCTTGACGGGTAAGGAATAGCCCAAGTTCATGTTCTGCAGGGCCATGGCAGCCAGACCGGGCACGATCACGATGAAGGGGATAAGCATTTTAGGGAACGCCCCCACGATAGGAGTCAAGCGGGCGGCGGTCATCGAATCTGCGGCCATGGCACGCTGGACGACCAGATAGTTCGTGCACCAGTAACCGAAGGACAGCACGAACCCCAACCCCATCACGAGTCCGAAGACTTCGATCCCCATAGGGTTGGCCGAAGCATCGCCCGTGTATTTCCAGGAGTGTGTCATGACTTCGGGCAACCGAGCTGCCATGTTCTGCCAGCCGCCAGCTCGCTGGACAGCGAACCAGGCCAGCGGAGCGAAACCGAAGACGATCAAAAAGAATTGCAAGACCTCGTTGTAGATCGCACTGGTCAACCCGCCCAGGAACGTGTAAACCAGGACGATCAGAGCCGAAAGCAGGACGCTGGCGGTGAAGCTCCAGCCGAGTACTAGCTGGAAGAGCAGGCCCAGGGCATACATGGAGATGCCCGACGAAAAAATGGTCATCGCGGCGAAGCTGAAGGCATTAAAGGCACGCGTCTTTTCGTCGAACCGCAATTTGAGGTATTCGGGGACACTCCGCGCTCGGCTGCCGTAATAGAACGGCATCATGAACAGGCCCACGAACAGCATGGCTGGGATGGCCCCCACCCAGTAAAAGTGGGAGGTCATGATCCCGTACTTGGCTCCCGAAGCGCACATGCCCACTAGCTCCTGTGCGCCCAAATTGGTGGCGACGAACGCGAGGCTGGTGATCCACAATGGGACCGAACGGCTTGAGGTCAAGAAGTCCGAACTGGTCGTGATCCGGCGTTTCAACAGCCAGCCGATACCGATGACGAAAGCAAAGTAGAGTCCGAGGATCAGATAATCGACCGCGTGTAGCTGCAAGGCCGAACCTCGAAGTGGTTCAGTCTAGCAAAGGTTTGAGGGGTTTGCACGCGGCCGGTGCGGTGCCGCCCACACCCGAGCCGGTTCAGGAGTACAGCTCAGTCGCGACTGGCCATCGCGCGGGCTTTCGCTCGCCACTCCCACGGGGGGACGGGTGAAGACTCGGACCAGAGGCCGCGCCGGGACGCTCGTGCCTCTTCTTCTAACCGAGCGAACTCGATTTCGTGGGGTGCGTAGCGCTGGTACCACCAGGCCAGTCCGGCTCGGACCAGCTCTTTGTTCAGTTCCACTCCCTCCGGCGTGTAGACGCGGGCTACCAGCCGCCCGTAGCGGTCTTGTTCGATCACTTCGACAGTGACGGTTTTTCCGAAGACCTGTGAAGCGGTGAACTCGCGCGCCCTGCGGTAAAATGGCTGGCCACGCTCTGGGCAGTCGATCCCGTAGAGGCGTATACGTACTTGTTGTGCACCGCGCAGGACTGTGATCGTGTCGCCATCCTGAATGCCGACGACACGCGCACTGAAT
>JAUQPO010000083.1 GCA_030550335.1 Acidobacteriota bacterium | reverse complement strand
CCTTGCGGCCACCTTCGGGCATCTGCGACACGGTAAGCTAACTCCCTGCAATCAGTCCTCAACTCCAGGATACTGCAGGCTCAAACCTGCTGGTCCCTCACGCACCGGGAGCCTCGTCGTTTGCCGCGGCGGGCAACCCCCCTGGCTCAGCGGAGCGACGCCTCGACCCGCGCCGCCGCTGGGCTAGGTACTCGGACAGTTTCATTGGGCGTGTAGCACCGGCCTCCAGCTGTTTCTGCACCGCGCGCTGGTAACGCCGCAATAGCTCACGGCGGTTGACATTCCGCAGATCGCACTCTTCGATGTCCAACAGCAGCTCGATTTCCCACGGGCGGAAGCTATGTCGCTTCGTCTCACCCCGCAACAATTCCTGGATGAGGCGATTGAATCGCGCAAGTACGGCCTCGCGGTCGGTGTCTAAATCCTTCATCTCTACTGGATTGCTTATCGACACCGTACTTCAAAGTTTTCCATGAGCCAGTCGCGGGATGTGGGGCCTTATTTCAGTATGCCCAGCACCGCGTCCAGGGATTGGTCCTTGCTCGGGCTCCGCTCCTACCCAAGCTTCGTTCCGGTCCGGCCTACCGGACAGCCTGCCAGCAGCTAGGGCTGTCCACGGTTGCAGGCTCAATTTCAGCTCATCGCCAACTCGTCCGCCCTTTTGTGGGCAGCCCCTGGCACCTTCAACCCCGCCAAGCTCACCTGCCCGCCCAAAATGGTGGGATAAGACTATGACGATGCATCCTCAGACAATGCGGCAACCCCTCCGAATCGAAGTCCCCGGATTTGGCTCCTTCGAGCTTCTCTGGTTGGTCACGGACTATACCGGTACGCTGTCGGCCGGCGGCGAGCTATCTCACGGCGTTGCCGACCGACTCCAACAGCTAGCCCAGAAACTCGAAATCCATGTGCTGACGTCGGACACGTTCGGTACCGCTGCCCGGCAACTCCATGGGCTCCCACTCCACCTACATCACCTCCAGGGATCGTGTCACGATGGGCAAAAACGCGAGTATGTGATCCGGCGGTGCAACCCTGCTCAAGTGGTGGCTCTAGGGAATGGCAACAATGATCGCTTGATGCTCGAGGCGGTTCGTCAAAGCGGCGGACTTGCCATTGCGGTGGATAACGGAGAAGGCTGCGCTTCGAGCGCAATTTTGGCCGCCCACCTGCTGGTGCACGGAGCCTGTGAGGCTCTGGACTTGTTGCTCGATCCCAGGCGGCTGATTGCAACCTTACGCCGGTAAGCTCGGAGCCCCCCTTTGCCGCATCACGCGGGGTGGCCAAGCTGGCCTATCCTTTTGCAGCCCCCTGCCTGCACCTATGCCGGCCGGCTGAGCATCTTCGGTCGGACCCGCCTTGAACCGATTCTCATTCGATCGTGTATACCTGGGTCTCCCGGGGTAACCACACCGGTAGTCCAGACCGCTTAGCAGCTACCGTAGCCATGGCTTCGATATCTTCCCAGCTCCGGCGAGGCTGGTGATGCACAGGCATCAGAGCGCCCACCGCAGCCTTCGCCGCGATCTCGGCAACTTCCGATACAGCAGAATGACCGGCTCCCACCCCTCCAGAGGCTTCCACATCGCTCCACCAAATCTCGTGCAACAGCAATCGCACTCCACGAACTCGCTCGATGGTCTCCGGTAGGGCGGAGGTATCGGTGACGTAAGCGAGGCGGTCACCGATTCGGATCCCGATGGATCCCCCAGGATGGTCTTGACGCCAGAGTCGGATCAGTGAAGAACCCCAACTCAGCTCCGGCTCGCGTACCCGAACCAGCTGGAAGCGCTCGCCGTACGCTTCAAAACCCTTAGCAAACAGAGGCGGGCCCAGCAAGTGGCGCATAGCCGTGGGACCATCGCCGTCAACCAAAGGAGGCTCCGGTGCTAGGATTCTCACCTTACCGCGGGGCCAAACGGCGGGCAGATACGAGATCCCTACGACATGGTCCACATGATAGTGGGATACGATCACATCCAGGTCCTCATAGGGCTCGACGAGTTGGGCTACCGGAGGCTCAATTAACCGAGAGACTCCGGTCCCGGCGTCCAAAAGCAAGGCCCGTCGATCAGCTAGGACCAGAAAGCTCATGGTCTGCCGGCCAAAGGAAGGGAAGTAGCCGTTTGTCCCCAGAGGAACCAGCTTCCAGGTTGCCTCAGGCATGGCCGCATTCATTGTCGTTCCAGCCTCCCATTGTCCCACCGCATGTCGTCTCGGATCCGAAAAACGCTTTCAACTCCCAGAAGTCTTGCTGCTCGTACCGGGCGTGGCGAAGGATGTAAACGTGCCCATCACTGGCCCGCACCTTGAAGTAGGTGTAGTCCGGTCCATACCACCGGTCGAGAACCTCCTCGACGTTCAACTCGTGGCCTGCCAGGAAGAAGCGTAGGGGTCGCTCGGCACCCTGATACCCTGCGTAGGCCTCGACGCGCACGCGCATCCCACAGCCACTTCTAGCGCGTTCGAGGCAGCTGGTGCAAACGGGACGACTTGCGCCTACCTGCCGGTGCGCTTTCCATGCCGATGCGGTGGCGAGGAGTGGTTTCGTGCCTGGGTCCACTGGGGCTTAGTGGTTGGGCCCAAGCCTTTGTATTATGGGGGTTCAGTGGAGGTGAGCATGAAAGGTGTCGTCCTGGCAGGAGGGACCGGGAGTCGTCTGTACCCGCTCACCAAAATCACAAACAAACATTTGCTCCCCGTCTACGATAAGCCCATGATCTATTACCCGATCATGACGCTGGTCGAAGCGGGGATCCGAGACATCTTGATCGTTACGGGAGGCAAAAACGCCGGCGACTTCTTACGGCTCTTGGGCAACGGGAGCGAATTCGGCTTGAAACACCTGAACTACACTTACCAGGAAGGTGAAGGAGGCATCGCCGACGCATTGCGGCTGGCCGAGCATTTTGCCGACGGCGACAAGATTTGCGTGATCCTCGGCGACAACATCATCGAGGGAAGCATCCGTCAAGCTGTCGAGGATTTCAAGCGCCAGCCCCGGGGTGCGAAAGTACTCCTGAAAGAGGTCGACGACGCACATCGTTTTGGTGTTGCCGAGCTAGAAGGAGACCGGATCGTGCGGATTGTCGAGAAACCGAAGAATCCAAAAAGCCGGTATGCCGTAACCGGGATTTACATGTACGACTCGACCGTGTTCGAAAAGATCGCTCGCCTGGTCCCCTCCGAACGTGGAGAGTTAGAGATCACCGATGTGAACAACGCTTATATCCAGGAAGGAACGATGACTTACGCTTTCCTGGAAGGTTGGTGGACGGACGCGGGTACGTTTGACTCGCTGCTGCGTGCCGCCAATTTGGTGGCCGAAAAGCGCCGTGCGGAGCGTGCAGCTCAGCAGCAAGCGCAGTTCGCTAAGGGCTGATGGAGTATCCAGCGATTCCTATGCCAATTGAGATCCGACTCCCTGAGTGTCCGCGCGGCTTAGGCTCGATCATCACATCGCCTCAGTCACCCGAGCTGATTGCGGGAGTGGAAGTCGAACCTGCAACCGTATACCCGGATGACCGGGGGTGGTTTCTCGAGGTGGGCCGAGTGGGGCAGAGCCTGCTCGCACGATTTCCGAATCCCACCATTCAGGTCTCGGCATCCGTTAGCTACCCCGGGACGATCAAGGCATTCCACTACCACTCGAAACAGTTCGACTACTGGGTGCCGGTCCAAGGAATGCTTCAAGTGGCACTGGTGGACTTGCGTGCCGATTCGCCTACGTTCGGAGCCCGCAACACCTTTTACGTGGGCACCCTGCGGCCCTGGAGGCTGCTCATCCCACCAGGGGTGGGACATGGGTACAAGGTCATCGGCACTGAAGCGGCTGTGCTGGTCTACGTCACCAGCCGGTATTATGACCCGCAAGACGAAGGTCGCATCCCCTACAATCATCCAGGCATTAACTACGATTGGGAGACACAACGGCGGTGAAGCTTCTGGTCACTGGTGGCGCAGGATTCATCGGATCCGCCTTCGTGCGTCTGGTTATTGCCGAACGCCCGGATTACTCCATAACCAACCTCGACAAACTCAGTTACTCTGGCAACCTCGAAAATCTCGCGAGCATCCAGCATCATCCCAACTACCGGTTCGTGCACGGCGATGTCTGCGATGCCCAGCTCGTGAATGAGCTATTCGAGCAGGAGCGTCCCGACGCCGTGGTGCATTTCGCTGCGGAATCCCACGTGGATCGCAGCATCCTCTCACCAGAGCCCGTTTTCGAAACGAATCTCCGCGGTACGTTCGTCCTGCTGGAGGCAGCACGGCGGCATGGTGTAGGCCGCTTCATTCAGGTTTCCACCGACGAAGTCTATGGGAGCATCGAGCCGCCAGCCGAGGCGGATGAAAGTTGGCCCCTCAACCCCAGCTCGCCCTATTCCGCCAGCAAAGCGGGGGCAGACTTGCTCGCTCTGGCGTACTTCCGCACATACGGGGTGCCGGCTATTGTGACTCGATCCTCAAACAACTACGGGCCCTTCCAATTTCCCGAGAAGTTGATCCCGCTAATGATCACCAACGCCTTGGAGCAACGGCCGCTGCCGGTGTACGGAGACGGGCTACAGGTGCGGGACTGGATCTACGTCGATGATCATTGCCGCGCATTGCTGACGGTCTTGGAACGGGGCCGCCCGGGCGAGATCTACAACATCGCCGGCAACTGCTCGTTGACCAACCTGGAGGTCGTCCGACGCATTCTCCGAAGCTTAGGACGGCCAGAAAGCCTCATCCAGTTCGTCACCGATCGGCCCGGACATGACCGGCGGTATGCCATGAGCTCGGCGAAGATCCAAGCCGAACTGGGTTGGAAGCCCCTAGTGGATTTCGAGACTGGTTTGGCTACAACCATCCGTTGGTACCAAGAAAATACGGGATGGCTGGAGCGCGTTCGCACAGGCGAATACCGCCAGTACTACGCCCGCAACTATGAGCAGCGCGATGCGGAGCTGGGGCGCTTGGTCCGGCTGCGCGGCCGGTGAGTTCGCTTTCCTTTACGCTAAGGCGAGCTCCACGGAAACGGTAGGATCGCCCGGCTGATAATCCAACGAAAAGCCGAACTTCTTGCACAGGTGGAGCATGACCGAGTTTTCCGGGTGAACCTCCGCACGCAGGGCGGACAACCCTTCCCGGCGCGCCACTTCGATCATGCGGCGCATCAGCTCTGTGCCAAGGCCTTGGCCTTGCACCGCGTCACTGATGACAATGGCAAACTCCGCATCCCGACGATGCGGTAGGCGTTGAATGCGCCCGACCCCGATGATCTCCGGCTCGCCAGTCTGCGGATTGACTCGCTCCACCACCAGGGCCATCTGACGGTCGTAATCGATGAAGCACATCCGGATCAGCCGATTGTGAGCAATCCGATCCGTGAGCTTCAGGTTCTCCAGATAGCGGAAGTAAACCGTTCGTTCCGACAGCGTCTCGTGGAACTTCACCATGCGGACTTCGTCCTCGGGGCGGATCGGTCGGATGGTTACCGGGGTTCCATCTTTCATACGCGCCTGGAAGATGTACTCGGTGGGGTAGGGCCGGATGGCCAATTTGGGCAGATCTTCCTCGCGAACCGAAGCGGGATGGAGTACCACCCGGGCATCCAACGCTATGATGCCGTCCGGCGAAGCCAGCAACGGGTTGATGTCGATCTCGCTGATCCAACGCTGCTCGACGACGAGTTGGCTGAAGCGCACCAGCAAGGCCTCCAACGCCGCTAGGTCGACAGCCTTGCGGCCCCGCACGCCTTTGAGTGCCTGGTAGATCTTGGTCTGTTCCATCATCCGCCGCGCCAAGGTGGTGTTCAACGGTGGCAGCGCCAGCGCCCGATCCTGGAACACTTCGACCAACTGGCCGCCTGTGCCAAATAGGATCACCGGACCGAACTGCGGGTCGATGCTGCTGCCGACGATCAGCTCATAGCCTTGGAGCTTGATCATCGGCTGCACGGTTACCCCCAGGAAGTCCGCCGGGCTAGCCTTTTCACTCACGGAGTTCCGGATTGCTTCAAATGCGGCCCGAACTGCCTGAGCGTCCTGCAAGTTCAACTGGACGCCACCCACATCGGTCTTGTGGGTGATGGTCTCTGAGTGGAGCTTCACGACGACGGGGTACCCTATGCGCTCCGCAGCAGCGACCGCTTCCTCGGCCGTCCGGGCAATTTCGGTGGGAACAGTCGGCACACCGTAGGCCGCCAAAACCTGCTTGGATTCGTATTCCGTTAACAACCTCCGGCCCGCCTGACGCGCGTTCTGGATGATCGCTTGAACGCGCTCTCGGTCCGGCTCTGCCTCGCCCAACGCCGACGGCAGGGTGGGGGTTTCGTAGATGCCCTGCAGGTTGTACGTGTAACGCCACATATACTGGAACGCGCGCGCGGCGGTGTCCGGGTAAGGGAACGTAGGAATCCCCGCGTTATTCAAGATCGCCACGCCTGACTCCACCTGCGGCCCGCCCATCCAGCTCGCCAGAACCGGCTTGCCCACGTTGGCGTAATTCTTGAGCAACTCCGCCGTTCGCGTGGCGTCGGTCATCGCTTGCGGGGTCAGAATCACCAGCAACCCATCACTGTTAGGATCCCGTGCAGCGATCTCCAATGCCTTCGCGAAGCGTTCCGGATCTGCGTCACCCAGGATGTCGATCGGGTTACCGCGGCTCCAGTGAGGTGGCAGAATCTTGTTCAGCTCTTCCTTGGTCTCAGGCGATAGTTCCGCAAGCTTGCCTCCACTCAGAATGAGGGCGTCGGTAGCCAACACTGCCGGCCCGCCTGCGTTCGTCAGAATCGTCAACCGCGGGCCTTTTGCTGGAGGCTGCTTCGCCAAGACCTCAGCCATGTAGAACAGGTCCGCAATCCGATCCACCCGCAGCACCCCCGAACGCCGGAACGCGGCATCCAGTACGTCGTCACTACCCGCCATGGAACCCGTATGGGATGCAGCCGCCTGGCTCCCAGCAGCCGTACGCCCAGCCTTGATCACGATGATGGGCTTGGTCAGAGCGACTTCACGCGCGGCTGACAAAAACGACCGGGCGTCGCCAACCGTTTCCATGTAGATCAAAATGCTGCGCGTCCGGGGGTCATTGCCCAGATAATCGATCAAGTCCCCCCAACCCACGTCGGCCATCGACCCGATCGAGATGAATGCACTGAAGCCCACCATCTCGCGGAAGCTCCAGTCGAGCACGGCTGTGCAGAGGGCGCCGCTCTGGCTGATGAATCCCACACTGCCTGGCCGGGCCATCCCGGCAGCAAATGTGGCGTTCAATCCCGTAGGAGGGCACATCACACCCAAGCAGTTCGGGCCAATAATGCGCATCCCAAACCGGCGCGCTTCCGCTACCAGTTCCTCTTCGAGCTTGGCACCCTCGGGCCCTAGTTCTTTGAAGCCCGCAGAGATCACTATGGCTCCCTTGACGCCGGCCTCGCCGCATTCACGGATGACCTGCGGAACGAACTGTGCCCTCACCACAACGACGGCCAGATCCACCTGTGCCGGAACTTCCTTGATACTTCGGTACGCTTTGATGCCCAACACGCTCGGCCGGTTTGGATTAACGGGAAACACGGTCCCGCCAAACGGCGAGCTCAACAAATTCCACAAAGTGGTCCGGCCAACCGAACCTGGCGTCTCCGTGGCTCCGATAACCGCAACGTTTTTAGGGCGGAAAAACACGTCCAGCGGGCTCTCAGCCCGGTAAATGTCGTGCGCAGTCTCTGTACCTAATTTGGAGGGACGGGTCAGCGGTTTCATCGACAGGATGGGACCTCCACTCTCATCGTTGCACTTCACGTACCACTTTCGTCGCCCTGCCGCATGGGCATCAACGCCGGACAGGAGCTACTCCGCCTATCCTGAATTCACCCAAATCTTTACACGCATTGCTCATAACGCCCAACTCCCTCTCCCGGGCTCCCCCGCCAGCGAAACCATATCTCGAAACTCACGCTTGAGCCGGCTAAAAATTTCCGATGCCCCAGCTCTATGGGCCAGAAAACCCAGTTCAATCATCCCAGTCTAGCGCTCAGCCTCTAGCTGTTCCTTTCCAACCTGCCCGGCGGGCAAGAAGACCAACGCCACGGAGTTAATGCAGTACCGTAGGCCTGTGGGAGCTGGGCCATCTGGGAAAACGTGTCCCAGATGAGCGCCGCACCGCGCACACAAGACCTCCTGGCGAACCATTCCGTAACTGGTGTCGAGTTCCGTCCGAATCGCCTCAGGGTTGACCGGAGCCCAGAAACTCGGCCAACCCGACCCAGAGTGAAATTTCGTGTCAGATGGGAACAACTCGGCTCCACAGCACACGCAGCAGTACAGGCCTTGCTCCCAGTGATCGTAATATTGCCCGCTGAATGGCGGCTCTGTGGCTTTGCACTGAGTCACCTGATACGCCAGCTCGGAAAGCCTGGCGCGCCAGTCTTGCTTTTCACCGGAACGTTTCATGTCGGCTCCTCTCGGTGCTGTGTGGTTCCACACTCTCCTGAGAACTCAGATGGGAACCTGGAGCTTCAGGTCGCCTTGGTTCCGCAAACGCACAGGTGCTTACGTATAACGATCACTCCCTGGAGCCTCACATACGGAAGCCCTAACCAGCTGACTCCGGAGCTCATTTTCATAGCCGCGCCAGTGGAACGATCGACAACCTATGGCCACCCGTAGTACTCTCAAGCCCACCCGACTCTAAACGCAGTTTCGCTGTCAGCCGAAAGAACCAGGAGAGCCCATGCGTCCGGCCGCGGCCCGGAATGGCAGCAGAGGTTGGGAAGAGCCCGAACTTTCGAAATCATTTGCCAGCGACTTATTTCTTTCCGTGAGCGAGCTCGAGCTGCCTCGCCTTGTCCATGGACCCACACGCATTCCGCTGAGAACGGACATCAGAGAACCTTTGCTGGTCGAGGGCGACGTGATCGTCGAGCCCGGCTGCCGGATCCATGCCCCACTATACGCCACCGGAGTCTGCGAGGTGGGCCGGCAAGCTCGTGTGGGAAAGCTAACGGCTCGGTGTGTGATCCTGGGTCCCCGGGCGCAAGCTCGGGCCATCCGTGCCACCTCCTACGTGGATCTTCGCCCCAATAGTTGCGTCGAGGGCCCGGTCGATTGCGATGGGCCAGTGCGGCTGGCTCCAGGGTGTTTGGTCCATGGCATACGAGCACCGGAAGTAGAGACTTGGCCTGATGCGGAACAGGGGCCTCTCGAGTTCCCTCGGATACCAGACCACGCCATCCTGGTCGGCCCTCCGAGCCAATGTGCATCCGCCACCTCCGTTGTTCTCGCCAAGTTCCCTAACACTCGCTGGAAACCCTTTCAGCCTAACAGCTGGCTCGTGGAGGGGGACCTGAATTCGCCGGAGCCGCTGGTCGTTCAAGCTGTACTGATCGTGACAGGAGCGTTTAGGTGCGAAGGACCTAGCTTAATCGAGTGCAGCATCTTGTCCGGGTCATGGATGTCCATCGGTCCGGGATCGATCATCAGGGCTGATCTAAGTGCGGGTGGGGACCTGTACGTGGGACGACGTGCAGTGTTGCTGGCTAGTCTGCGGGCCGAGGGGGATGTCCGGCTGGACTCAGGGGCGAGAGGGATCTCAGCGGGCCAAGCTACCGAAGTCCAGGCTCGTGGATGCGTGCGGCTGAGCCGCAGCGTGTGCCTACAGGGGCCGGTGGTCGGTGGCAAAGGGGTATACGCGGTCGAGGCTACCCGCCACAGCTTCGTTTGAAGGGGATTGAAGTCCGATATAGCTTGCAGGTAAACTGTGGGCTAGTGACGCTTGTGGCGCAGATGTTGTACAAGGCGCCGGTGGGATGCTCCAGTCGCGGTAAGCTAGGGTACCGCGCAGCAGTGACGCAGTGGGGTCTCGCTTGCCTGGCCCGCCGGAAGCATGTACAGTCTTGATATGCAGCTTGGCTGCAGCATGATCCACTTGCTGGTTAGATCCCAAATCTTCCATCCTCTCAAGGAAAGCCGTGAAGCCGAACGTTAACGAAGGAATTCGTGCGCGCGAAGTCCGTGCCGTTTTCCCAGACGGTGTGGTGGAGATCATGCCTACGGCGGCGGCGATCCGCCGGGCAAAGGAAATGGGGTTGGACTTGATCCTGGTGGCGCCTACCGCCAATCCGCCTGTAGCGAAGGCCATGGATTACGGCCAATGGCAGTACGAACAGAAAAAGAAACAGGCGGAGGCCAAAAAGAAGCAACACATCATCGAGGTCAAGGAACTGAAATTCCGGCCCACCACCGAACAGCACGACTACGAGTTCAAGAAAAAGCATGCCATCCGCTTCCTGCAGGAGGGCAATCGGGTGAAAGCTGTCGTCCAATTCCGCGGGCGGGAGGCGGCTCACGCCGAGTTAGGCGAAGCGCTATTGCGGCGGTTAGCTCAGGATCTAGCTGAGTATGGCACCATTGTGACTCCTCCGGTAAACGAGGGGCGACGGATGGTGATGGTCATCGGCCCTCACCCCAAAAAGAAGAAACCCACAGAGACACGCGACGCTGCACCGAGTGCGAGCACGACCGAAGCTGCAGTGTCAGACGCGCACGCCAGCTCGGCGTCCGAAACTGCCTGATCATGACCTTGCTCCCAGCTCATCGCCCGTCAGTGGCCGCGCGTCAATAGAAGACGTACTTACGCCATTGGTGGTCAGCTTGGGCGAGCGCGCGGAGCAAGTGACGGCTGGTGTGCAGCGTGAACGGACGAGGCGGTCGAGCCAGCCGCATGCCGGCCTCCTCCGGCGTGCGATTGCCTTTTTTGTTGTTGCACTCGATGCAGCAGGTGACCAGGTTTTCCCATGACGTCGTGCCGCCTCGTGAGCGAGGGATCACATGGTCCAGCGTCAGTTCCTTGGCAGGCAAAGTGCGCCCGCAGTACTGGCAAGTGTAGCCGTCGCGCAAAAAGATGTTCTTGCGGGAAAGTGCACGAGGCTGCTGTGGGATCTTACGGAATTCAACCAGGCGAATGACCGAAGGCAGCGGGATCGAGGCATTGGCCGAGCGGACTTCGTACGGTGTCACCTCCTCTGGAATTGCCACTCCCTTCAGGAGCAATACCAGGGCGCGTCGTGCTACGCACACGTGAATCGGCTCGTAGCTGGCGTTCAGCACCAGGACTGGACGTTGCAAGCCGTTTAAGCCTGCCATCACACTACCTCGGACACCAACTGCTGGGAAGCCGCACCGGGCAGAGCTATCGGCCAGATGCGCCGGTCGGCGCGAGCCACTGTCAGAACCACCACCGACCGTGCCCCCGCTCGCTTCAGTTCGCGTGCACAAGCCCCCGCCGTGGCACCAGTGGTCAACACGTCGTCCACTAGCAACACGCGCTGACCTTTTACTCGGTGCGGATGAGGGACAGAGAAGGCCCCAGCCACGTTCCGGCGCCGGTCAGCAGCTCGCAAACCGGCCTGCGGCACGCCGAGTCGCCGGCGCCTCAAGGCTTTTTCTAACCGGATCCCTGTAGCACGAGCCAGGTGTCGCGCCAGCACGTGCGCCTGGTTAAAGCCCCGTCGCCACCGTCGCCACCAATGCATCGGCACAGGCACGATCAGGTCGATTGTCAACTGGCGGGGCAACGCCGCGAGCATCCATCGCGCTAGGACCTTTCCCAGTGGCAACACGCGCTCGTACTTGAACAGGTGGATTAGCTGCTGAAGGACGCCCTCGTAATAGCCGTACGCGTAAGCCGCATCGTAAGCAATCAGGCCTGCACGGCACAGGGCGCAACGGCCTGTCTCGTCTAGCGGGCGTGCGGTGGAAAATGGCGTACCACACTGGTGGCAGATGTAATCGGCTTGTAAAGGCTGGACCGAGGTTAAGCAGCTAGCACAAACTGGGATCCGGCTCAGCTCGATCAATTCGCCGCCGCAAACCCGACAGTGGTCGGGGAACAACCAGCACGACACCCCTGTTGCCACGCCTCTCGTGAGCGCGGCCAGAAACCGCCCGGCCACTTTTTCCGGCGGCTCGCTGAAAGCCCACCTCCTTGATTTCGAATTTTAACACCACCTCCACTCCTCACTGGGCTCTCGCCAATCCAGCCGCCCACGGCCGACTTCAGCCCTGCCCGTCCCACAGCCCGGCCCGCCTTTGTGTATGATCGGGCTGGTTCCTAACCAGAACACGGAGGAAATCTGGCTATGAAGTTCGCGACCGGCGTCTTGCTCTTGCTGGCAACACCCACCTGGCACGCTGTAGCCGCCGAGGAAGGCTTCGTGCCTTTGTTCGACGGAAAGACCCTCAACGGATGGCTCTACGTCTTCAAGA
>JAUQPO010000082.1 GCA_030550335.1 Acidobacteriota bacterium | reverse complement strand
GGCGTGTACCAGGCAGGCGCACAACAGGTCACGACGCGCTATTGTTCCGCTCATGAACGGTTGCTCCGACGCTCAGGGCATCTAACGGCCAGAGAGCTGCGTCTCATTTTACCGTTGCCCGCTTCTTAGGCTTGTAGGCCAGCCAGGGCCCATGTCCCTCGATTACTTGCCGATGCAAAAGCTGGCGAAAATTCGGTCCAGGATGTCTTCTACCGTCGTAGCCCCAGTGACCTCGTCCAAAGCTCGGAGCGCTGCGTACAGGTGGACGAGCAGGATTTCGTGCGATACATGAGTTTCGGCCGCAGTGCGCGCTTGCTCGACGGCTTGAAGGGCCCGGCTGAGGCATTGGTGATGGCGGAGATTCGTGACGAAACTGGTCTGCAGTTCCTGGAGGTGGCCGGGCGCGAGCAGGTCGAGGGCTCGCTGCTTGAGTTCGTCGATCCCTTCCCCGGTCAGTGCAGAGACGCGCAAGACCGGGTGGTCGAGTTCGGCCCGACAGGGTAGATCACATTTGTTGCCGACCAGAATGACACGACCTGACTGCGCGGCTCGCTCGATGAGCCAATAGTCGTATTCTTCGAGTGGCCGTGACAGATCCAGTACGACAAGCGTCAAGTCTGCTTCTGCCATGGCCGCATAGGTGCGCTCGATGCCCAACTGCTCCACGCGATCCGCGCTGGAACGAACGCCCGCCGTATCCATCAGGCGTATGGGGATACCGCCGAGCTGGATCGTTTCTGAGATCATGTCGCGCGTGGTCCCCGGGATCTCGGTGACGATCGCGCGGTCCTGGCCGAGCAAGCGGTTGAACAGGCTGCTCTTGCCTACATTGGGTTTGCCGACGATCGCCAGGCTAGCGCCTTCCCGAACGAGTCTGCCGAACCGATAGCTTTCGGTCAGCCTGGCAAGTTCTTGCTGGATGGGATCCAGACGCGCCACGATCTCTTCGTCGCTGACCAGCGGTACTTCCTCGTCCGGAAAGTCGATGTTGGCTTCCACTAGGGCTACCAGGTCTACCAGGGAATCTTTCAGGGGTTTGAGACGGCGGCTTAGACCGCCGGCTGCTTGCTGGGCGGCTACCTTGGCTTGATACAGTGTGGTGGCTTCGATGAGGTCGCGGATGGCTTCGGCTTGAGGCAGGTCAATGCGGCCGTTCAGAAAAGCCCGGAGCGTGAACTCTCCAGGCTCAGCCAGGCGCGCCCCGGCGGAGATGGCCCGGCGGACGCAGTAATCAAGCACGACGAGCGACCCGTGGCAGCTGATTTCTACGACGTCCTCGGCCGTGTAGGACTTGGGTTTCTGAAAGTAGGTCACCACGACTTGGTCGACGAGCCGCCCGTCCTCATCCACCAGCTCGGCCATTTGCGCATGCCAGCTCTGCCACCGGGGCCCGCGAGGGAATCGCAGTATAGACTCGGCGATCCGGCAAGCTTGATCCCCCGACAATCGGACAATCCCGAGCCCGCTGCGTCCCGGTGGGGTGGAGATAGCCACGATGGTGTCCTGGAGCCTCATCGACGGTGGCGTGGACGCCTGCGCCGTGGACGCTTCAAACGCGTTCGGAGGTGCTCGTCGGGGACTGGTCGAGCAGGGGCGCCCATGGAGGGAGTAGGAGGGGGCAAAGGCATGTCGGCTGGATAGACCACCACCGCCCTATCGGGACCGACGCCATCGCTTTGGCTCTTAACCGCTGGATCGTCCCGCAGTGCCAGGTGGATGATCCGGCGCTCGCGGCTGCTCATGGGGCTGAAGCGGTAAGGCTGGCCAGTAGCCTTGACGCGCTCGGCTGCAGCGAGAGCGCTCAAACGCAATTCCTCGATGCGCAGCATGCGGTAGTCCCGGGCGTCGAAGACCAGGCGGGAGTGATCCACCGAGGGCAATCGCAAGGCTTCCATAGTGAGATGCTCCAGCGCCAAGAGCAGCGCTGCCCGGTTGGCCAGCAGCAAATCGACATCCGGGCCCGTGAAGGTCACCATCACGTCCGGGTTCTCGAAGTTCTGGAACCGCGTGCCGGGATCGATCACGTGTGGGGTCAAGCGCAGGCGAGCGTGTTTGAGGATGGGTTTCAGGAACTTTAGAATCTTCGGCCCGATCGATTCTACCGTATACTTGCGTTCCGTCTGCACCCGGTTATTTCCTAGCTCGTCGCTTGCGTGGCGCTGCTGGCCGCGTTTCTGTGATCGGCGTGGCCAGTTTGGGCGCCGGGAGAACCTTATCGATAAACAATTGTTGCACGATGCCCACCAGATTGCTGGTTAACCAGTACAGCACGAGGCCACTCGAAACGCCGTAGAAGATGAACCCCATGATGAGGGGCATCATGAGCATCATGCGCTGCTGGGCTGGGTTGGCGGTCGTGGCCGGGGTCATCTTCTGAATCACAAACTGCGAGATCACCATGACGATCGGCAGGATGCGGATCGGCAGGTGCTCCGGTTGGGAGAGGTCCTTTACCCACAGCCATTCGGCGCCGCGCAACTCAATCGCCACTGTGAGCACTTTGTAGAACGCGATGAAAAACGGGATCTGCAGAAGCATGGGTAAGCAGCCGCCCATGGGGTTGACGCCGTGCTTGCGGTAAAGCTCCATCAGCTCTTCGTTTTGGCGGCTGCGTCGGGGATCTCGCAGGCTCATGCCCCGATACTTTTCGTTGATGGCCTGAATCTCCGGTTGCAGAGCCTGCATCTTGCGCATGGACTTCAGGCTGCTCAGTTTCAGGGGGAACAGCAAAAAGTTAATGGCGATCGTTACCAGAACAATGGACCAGCCGTAATTGTGTACCCATCTCTCATTGACCCATTTCAGCGCGTAAAACAGCGGCTTGGCCAAGAAGCTGAACCAGCCGAAGTCCACGATCTGGGTCAACTTGGGGTCGAGCTGGCGCAACAGATCCAAATCCTTCGGCCCCACGAAGACTGGCCACTGGAGGCGCCCCGCGCCACCCAAGCCGACTCCCACGTGGGGCTGCTCTTTGTTCTCGGCGGCTACGTGGATCGGATCGCTGTAAACGCGCACGAGAAAACCCGGCTGGTCCGGCAAAGCCACGGCAGCGAAGTACCGGTCTTCGATACCGGCGAATGAGTACGAGCCCTGGAAGCTCAACGGGCCTTTCTTGGCGTCACTGGCTTTGTGGACGACAAGCTTGTTCGCACTGAGGTCGTAGAAGAGGCTGTGCTGGTTTGCCTGGGCGCTCGGAAAAGTGAAATCGCCAAATCCACCTCGCCAAACGATCAGATGAGGCAATAGCTTCCCGTCGTAATACAGCTCCGAAACGAACCGGAAACGATAATCTCCAGGGCGGAACTGGAAGAGCTTGCGGACCGAGACCGGGCCCTCCACGTAACGGAACTCGATGGCCGGGCCCGGCTTCTGCTCGGCTACAAACAGTGCCTGGTTCCAGGTGGGCTGGATTTTCTCGTCCACGGGCTGGATGGAGAACGGGAAGGGCACCTTTGCTGCCGCAGCCTGATTGACCAATTCCAGCGATTGGCCTTGTGTGTCCCGATACCGCTTGAGCACCCAACTGGTAACTACAGCGCCACGGTTGGAAAACCGGACGCGGAATAGATCGGTCTCGATGATATAAGTCCGTTCGGCATCGCCTACCACGGGGGCTTGGACACCAGCCAGCTCTGACCCGCTCGAGCGAGCCTTCTCAACCTCCGAAGGCTGGGCTTGCGTGGTGAGCTTGGGTGGCTGCGCCGCTGGGGGCCGGTTCCGAGGTGGGGCGGTGGTTCGGTAAAAGTAGGGCGTCAGGAACAAGACCACACCCATCAGGAGGAACGCTAGCAACAAGCGAAGCTCGATTGCCAGATCGCGATCGTCTCCAGTGGGGTTTGGAAGCCGGTCTGTCATCTCTGGTTAAAGGGGCGCTCCGGTACGGGGTCCAAGCCGCCTGGGTGGAACGGGGTGCAGCGGAGCAGGCGCTTGGCGCCCAACCAGAGCCCTACCGCTACACCATAGCGCAGCACAGCCTGCCGCATGTACTCCGAGCAGGTAGGGTGGTAGCGGCACGCCGGGGGTAACCAAGGCGAAATCCAACGTTGATAAACCGTAATCAGCCCAACGAGCGCTCGTTGCATCGCTCGAAGACCTTTGCTAGTTCCTCGCGCAGTGCACTGAACGGTGCCTCTAGGGCCGAACGGTTCGGCTGCAACACCAGATCCCAGTTGGGAGCCAGTCGCCACAGTTCCAGCCGCACAGCTTCACGGAGCCTTCGCTTGATGCGGTTGCGAATGACGGCCTTACCCAACTTGCGCGACACCGCCAGGCCAATCCGGGGTCCGTCACCCTCGCCGCGATCGTAGCAAACCGCACGGAAATATGGTGTGGCGATGCGGAGCCCGCAATCGTAAACCTTGCGGAAGTCTTTGGCTCGCAACAGTCGGTGCTTTTTCGGAAACCGCTGCTGGTGTTGCTGGTTCGTTTGCTCTATCGCTTCCTCTTGGCGTAGCGTACCGCCCGTTCGTCGCTCACAGTCAAACGATGCCGGCCTTTGGCCCGGCGGCGAGCGAGTACCGCGCGACCCCAGCGCGTCCGCATCCGTGCTCGAAAGCCGTGCGTTTTCACCCTTTTGCGATTGTTCGGTTGATAGGTTCGCTTCGGCATGGCTTCACTCGCGGGCGCAGCATCCCGCCAGCTGCGGACTCATCAACTTTCGAGTATAGGTAGGCCTCCGAGACCCTGTCAAACGTGAGTTTCCGTGCATGTTTTCCGCTCGGTCACGCTATTGGGGGCTCAGCCGTAGTGCTTCCAGCCCAGTAGGTTCACGTAGACTGGCTTCTCGCGCCAGTCCTTGCGCACCTTCACGAAAAGTTCCAGGTAAACCTTTTTGCCCAGCAAGGCTTCGAGCTCCAACCGAGCTTCGGTGCCGATCCGCTTCAACATCGAGCCCTTGGCACCAATGAGGATCGCTTTTTGCCCCTCGCGCTCCACGTAAATGGAAGCCGCAACTCTCAGCAGGTTCGGTTTGTCTTCCCACTGGTCGATCTGGACCATTACTGCGTGGGGTACCTCGTGCCGCGTCGCGTGGAGGATTTTCTCCCGGATGATCTCGCTGACGAAGAACGGCAGCGGTTGGTCTGTGAGCTGATCTTGTGGAAAGTAGGCTGGGCCTTCGGGCAGGCGCTTGACGATTTCCTGTTTGACGCGATCCAGGCCGTCTCCAGTGAGCGCTGAAATAGGGATGTACTCTTCGAAATCGGCCATCTGGCGGTAACGGTCGATCAGAGGCAACAGGACGGCTTTGTTGCGCAGCTGGTCGATCTTGTTCAGGAGCAGTAACTTCGGTGTACTCACATCCCGGATCAGAGCGACGGCCTCTTCGTCACGGATTCCCACCGGTGCGGTTGCGTCGGCCACAAACAACAGTAGGTCCCGGCCTTCCAGCGCTGCTTGAACTTCCTTCATCATCCGCTGGTTCATCAGCGTGTCGGGCTTGTGGATGCCCGGCGTGTCCATAAAGATTACCTGCGCACCCGGGAGGTTCAGAATTCCTTGAAGGGCCGTCCGCGTGGTCTGGGGTTTGTCGGAAACGATGGCTACCTTAGTCCCTAGTAACGCGTTCAAGAGTGTAGACTTGCCTACATTCGGCCGGCCGAGAATCGACACAAACCCAGAGACGAATCGCTGGGGTGCCTCGGGCGATATCTTTTGCTCGGTCGACTCGGATTGCGTGACCGGTTCGGTGGTCGGTTCAGGATCTTCGAATGGCATCGGAGTGGTTCTCTGAAGACTTACGATTCGGCCGTTCCAAAGGTTGCACTGAGGAGGCGCGCACGCGGTGAACTCGCCGCTCGTCACTCAACAGGACCTCCAACCGCAACCCGTTGAGCTCCACCACATCCCCAGGCTTGGGCACCCGCCCTAACAGTTCGCATACCATGCCGCCCACGGTCGTCGATTCCAGGCCTTCCGGCTTGCGGAACGCAAATAGCTCGCGCAATCGGTCCACATCGACACCCCCGGAGAGTAGGTACCGACCGTTGCCTTCCTCGACTACATCGACCACAGGCTCGTGCTCGTCGCGAATCTCGCCGACGATTTCTTCAAGCACATCTTCCAGGGTGACAATGCCCGCCGTTTGCCCATACTCGTCCACGACTACCGCCATGTGCTCGCCCCGGGCTTGGAGCTCTCGCAGCAGGTCGTCGATGTTTTTCGTTTCCGGTACGTGGAGCACGGGGCGCATGATTTCCCGTACGCGTCGCTGGGCATGCTCGTCGTGGCGTCGTTCGATCAGGTCCCGAACATGGACCACGCCCACGATCTCGTCGATCGAATTCCGGTAGACCGGGATCCGCGAGAACTGCGAAGCCACGATCAACCGGCGCAGCTCTTCCAGCGTGGCCTCTTCTGGGATCGCCACGATTTTGGGGCGCGGCGTCATGACCTCCCGTACGGTCTTGTGCCCGAAGGTGACGACTGACTCGATCAGCTGCCGGTCTTCCTCGGGGATCAATCCTTCGTCAGTGCCCGCTTCGATAAGCGCTTCCAGCCCTCCGACGACGTTCACCTCTTCCGGGTTGGCCGCGGAACTGGCAGAGGGGGCAGTGAGGGTCAGCGAGTCCAGGGCTCGGGGTAAGGCGGTTAAGGGCCGCATCGCTAGGGCTAACCCACGCAAGCACGGGGTCAAACGCCCTAGCCATTCGCCCGTGGACTTGCGGTAGAGAAATTCAGGGATCAGAAAGCTGGAGATGAGCACCACCAAGCCGGCCACCAGCGTTGCCTCGGCCAGGCGGAGTGCTCGCAGGGTCTCGCCCCCACACACTAGGCTTATCGAAAGAATTCCGGTGAACGACGCTAGCAGATACTTAACCAGGGCAAAGGCCAGTGCGCCTTCTTCTGGGCGCAGTTGCAGCGCTTCTTCAAGGTGGTGTTTGAAATACCCTAGGGAGGCGTGGTCGCGGCGGCGCAGCCGCAGGCTTTCCAGGTACAGCAGGTGGACGAAGGAGACGATGGCCAGACAGGTGGCTGTGAAAATCAGCAAAACGCCCGCAACAATCGTCACCGCCTTCGCCTCTCGATCAAGCTCGATGGCAAGCCTAGTCGTTGCCGCCAGCGCTTCTCCGCTCGAGCCATTTGCCCACGGTCAGTCTCATGGTCCATGCCGAGCAGGTGCAGCAGGCCGTGGAGCATTAGAATTTTGATCTCGTCCTCCAGCGAATGCCCGAGCGCAACAGCTTGCTCGCGGGCCCGGTCCAGCGAGATCGCCAGGTCGCCTAGGTATTGGTCGTCGTCGCCGGGGAATGCTAGCACGTCGGTTGGATAGTCGCGCCCGAGAAAACGCCGGTTGAGTTCCTGGATCTCCCGATCCGACGTCAGCAGGCAGGTAAAAGGCCGGCCGTTGCCCAGTTGGCGAGCAAGCTCGTTGGCGAAGTCCCTTAGTCGCCGGCGTTGGAGCTGCCGGCTGGACTTCCGGAATATGACCGTCGCCGACTCAGCTTCACCCATCGGCTCCTAAACAGGCAGTTGCGTTGGCGGTCGCCCCCAATTGTGGATTTCTGCCGTTATCGGGGTTAGCCGGAGCTTCCAACGCCTGCCGCTGCTGGCGCGCCTGGCGCTTGGCTTGTTCGTAACGCTCGTACGCCTTGACAATCTCCTGCACCAGGCTATGGCGTACGACGTCCCTTTCATCGAAGTAGATGAAGCTAATACCCTTGATTCCCTTGAGAACCTCGATGGCCTCCAGCAGCCCGCTTTGTCGTCCTGGCGGCAGGTCGATCTGTGTGATATCGCCGGTGACCACCATCTTGGAATTGAATCCCTGCCGCGTCAGTAACATTTTCATTTGCTCCGGCGTGCTGTTCTGCGCTTCGTCAAGGATGATGAAGCTGTCGTTCAAAGTCCGGCCACGCATGAAGGCGATAGGCGCGACTTCGATGATATTGCGCTCCAACAGGCGCTCGACCTTCTCCACGTCGAGCATGTCGTACAAGGCATCGTACAAGGGCCGTAAGTAAGGATTCACCTTCTCTTGCAGCGTGCCCGGTAAGAAGCCGAGTCGCTCGCCTGCTTCCACCGCTGGCCGGGTCAGGATAATGCGGCTGACCTGCTTGTTCAATAGGGCAGAAACAGCCATCGCCACGGCCAGGTAAGTCTTGCCGGTACCAGCGGGGCCGATGCCGAAAACCAGGTCGTACCGCTCGATCGCGTCCAAGTAGCGTTGCTGGTTAAGCGACTTGGGCGCGATGGTCTTCTTGCCAAAATTGCGCTTTCGAGCGCTTTCGACCAGACGCAACAAACTCGTCTCCGGGTCTGCCACCAGCACGCGGAAGTAGGCGTTCAGATCTCCGTTGGTGAACTTCTGGCCCCGCCCCACCAGGGTGGTGTAGTCCTCCAGTATGCTCTCGGCTCGCAAAACACCGTCCTCGTCGCCTTCGATCTCGAGAGCGTTGTCTACCAGGCGGGCCTTGATCTTGAGGCCTTCCTCAAGGATCCGCAGGTTTTCATCGCGAGTTCCCAGCAGAGGTTCAATTCCAGGACCGATCTGGACGCAAATCTTCATCCGGCTAACGTTCACTCACCTCCTTGGAGGGATTGATCACGGGGATAAACTCTTGGTTCTCTGGCCGTCTTCACTATGTGTTGTCCAGCTCTGGGCTCAGTTTTGCTGGCCCACCAGGACCCACCCGAAGTATACCAAATCCGGGTCCCGTCGCCACCAGATTTCCGCTCTCGCTCCTCGGGCCTGAGCCCGCCTCCTTTTCGGCCAGCTCCATGCATCTCAGCTGGCCGCAGGCGCCGAACACGTCCACGCCTCGCGACCAGCGCACGAAGCAGGGCACCGAGCGCTGCACAATTTGCTGAAACCGCAGGATTTCGTTTTCCTCCGGCCGCTGGAAAGGCAGGCCGGGGGCGGGATTGAACGGGATCAAGTTGACCTTGCACCGAATTTGCCCCACCAGGCTGACGAGCCGGCGCGCATCGGCCTCCTGGTCGTTGACCCCCCGCAGGAGGACGTATTCGAAGGTCAGCCTCTCCCAGCTCCGCAGGGGATATGCCCGGCAGGCGGCCATCAGCTCAGCCAGTGTGTACTTGCGGGCGATCGGGATCAGTTGGGCTCGCTGCTCCTGCGTAGTAGCGTTGAGCGAAATAGCCAGTTTCGGGCGGGGCTCCAGCTTGGCTAGCTCGTAAATTTTAGGCACGATGCCTACCGTCGACAGCGTGATCCGCCGCACCGAGAGTCCAAAGCCTTGTGGGTCGACAAGAAGGCGAATCGCTTTTGCCACCGCTTCCAGGTTGAGCAAGGGTTCGCCCTGGCCCATCAGGACCACGTTGAGCTGACGCCGGTGTGGGTCTAAGCCCACCTGGCGAGCCACCCAAAGCACTTGTCCCGCGATCTCGCCGGCGCTGAGGTTGCGGCGCAGCCCTAAGCTTGCGGTCAGACAAAACTTGCAGCCTACGCTACAGCCAACTTGAGTGGACACACATACAGTGTCGCGGTCTGGCTCCGGCATCAAGACCGTCTCGACCAGCTGCCCGTCGTCCAGCTCCAGCAGAAACCGTCGGGTCCCGTCAGCGGATTCGAATACGCGGCGCAGCCTGGGCCAGCCGATCGTGAAGCGGGTATCCAGCTCCTGCCGGAGCCACTTCGGCAGAGTGGTGATCTCCTCAATCGAGCCGACGCGCTGACAGTAGATGGCCTCGTAGATCTGCCGAGCCCGATAAGCGGGGAAAGCTTCGCCGAGCGCTTGTCGGATCTGGAGCAGGTCGAGGCCCAGGAGCGGGAGTTTCATGAGCGGGTCTTTGATTCCTATGCTACCCACCTTTGGCCAAGGAGGTTGGTCGTGGGCGGTTGTCGCCGCTCGCACGCCCATCACCGGGTCGAGTGGTAGGGGTGCTAAAATGGGGGCAAAAGTTCGTCAGACCCACCCATGCTACAAACCCCAGTGGAGAAGAGGGAAATCGGGCTCACTGTCTTACCTAACGGCTTGAGGGTCATCACGGAGGCTATGCCCCAAGTGCGCTCGGTCGCGCTGGGTATTTGGATCGCCAGCGGCGCCCGCCGGGAGAAGCCAGAGCAGAACGGCTTGTCTCATTTCATCGAGCACATGGTCTTTCAGGGCACCGAAAAGCGCTCTGCTGAGGAGATCGCTCGATCGCTGGACTCCCTGGGAGGCCACCTGGATGCGTACACCGCAAAGGAGCTAGTCAGCTTCAGCGCCAAGGTCTTGGACCAGCACCTACCGATTGCCTTCGACGTGCTGGCTGATCTGGTCCTCCACCCTTTGTTCCGCGAACAGGACATCGAGAAGGAGAAGAAGGTTGTCCTGGAAGAGATCAAGATGGAGGCGGATTCTCCAGAGCACTTGGTGCACGAACTTTTCTGCGCCCATTTCTGGCCGGGGCACGCGCTGGGGCGGCCGATCCTGGGCACCAAACGGAGCATTCAGCGGTTCAACCGGCCAATGATCCAGGAGTTCTTCCGGGAAGTCTACACGCCCGGCAACATGTTGATCACCGCTGCGGGACACCTGGAACACGAGCAAGTGGTGGAGCTGGCCGAGCGGCATTTTGGCGACATACCCGACGGGAACCAGCGGGTGGAGGACACGGCCCCGGTTTGCCGGCCGCACTTGGAGTTCAAGAGTAAGAAGTCACTTGGGCAAGTGCATCTTTGCCTGGGGGTGCCCGCCCACCGGGCCGATCATCCGCTCCGGTATGCGGCATATGTGTTGAACGTGCTATTGGGTGGGGGAATGAGCTCCAGGCTGTTCCAGAAAATCCGCGAACAGCGTGGCCTAGCGTACTCGGTTTTCTCCGAGCTCACGATGTTCCGGGACACAGGGTTGCTGCTGGTTTCTGCGGCTACTTCGGCCGAGCAGACCCGCGAGGTAGTGCGGTTGACGCTGGAGGAGTTTAGGCGGTTCAAGGAGGAGCCTATCTCGTCGGAGGAGCTTGAGCGAGCGAAGGCTCAATTGAAAGGTTCGTTCATGCTCAGCTTGGAATCTACTGCGAACCGTATGGCTAACCTGGCACGCCAGTACCTCTATTATGGGCGGCTGTTCGATTTGGACGAGATTCTTCAGGGGATCGAGCAAGTTACGGCCGATCAAGTCCAGAGTTTGGCCCAAGAGTATTTCCAGTCCGACAAGATCGCCCTGACGCTTTTGGGGGATGTGAGCCGCGTACAGCTCAGCCACAGCGACCTGGTCTGCTGAGGCTAGTAGGTGGGTCCGTTGGCCTCCTTTCAGACTTTCCGGCCTGTGAATTCGTGGACCGCCTGGATCATCGCGACGATGTTCTCCACCGGGGTGTTGGCCTGAATGTTGTGAACCGTATTGAACACGAACCCGCCGTTTTTGGAGAAGATCTCACACCTTTTCAGAACCTCTTCCCGGACCTGTTGCGGGGTACCAAACGGTAAAGTGCGCTGGGTGTCCACGCCGCCGCCCCAGAAAACGATGTGATCTCCGTAAGTGGACTTGAGGTGCTCCGGGTCCATGTGAGCTGCGGAGCACTGAACTGGATTGAGGATATCGAATCCTGCCTCGATGAACGAGGGGATGAAGCGTTCGACCGAGCCACAGGAGTGCTTGAAGGTCTTCCACCGGGTGTGGGAATGGATCCAGTCGTTGATCCGCTTGTAGTAGGGGAGCCACAACTCACGGAAGGTCTCCACCGAGCAGAAGGCGGACGTTTGTGTACCGAAATCGGTCCCGCAGACAAAGACGACATCCACCTGATCCCCGATGACCGCGTGCAGCCGCGCCAGGTTCTCGAGGGCGATCTCGCACTGACGGCTGAAGACGGCGTGGATGTAATCCCGGCGAGTGCGGAGCGAGATGTACCATTCGGCGACGTCGCGGATGCCCTTGGGATATTTCAAGAAAGGAGCCGGCACGAGGGCTATGTCACCAAAGGCCGTTCCCGGAAGTGCCGCGACTACTGCCCGGCCGGTTTTTGCAGCCTCGGTGACAGCCTGCCGGTAATGCTCCAAGTCGGCTTCTTCAAGGAGGGTGAACTCTTCACAGTTATCTTCAGGATTCAAGTTTGCGTCATCGATCGGTGTCTGGCGGACGATCGTGTCAAAGAAGTAACCGTCCCGAGGCATCCGGCCGCTGGGGGGTGCGCTGGTGTCACCTTCCGGGTAAATGAGGATGTCACCGTTTTCGTCCACCGTGGTGCGGAAGTCCTCGGGGACGAGCACCTCCAGTCCTTGTGGAGTCCTCCAAGGCTTCCAATTCTTGTTCTCGAACCCGAACAGGGTCTTACGCGTGAAAACCCCTTCGGTGTCGATGCCCAGGACGGCTTTCAGATCCTCGTCGAT
>JAUQPO010000081.1 GCA_030550335.1 Acidobacteriota bacterium | reverse complement strand
ATAGTGCGCTGGCTGTGTCAGCAGGCACGCTGTCGCGTAGGCGGAGGGATACGAACAGTAGAGCGTGCACTCGAATTGTGTAAGGCCGGCGCGTGGAAGCTGATTGTCGGAACGGCAGCCTTTTCTGCCGGCGGGCCGAACTTCGCTTTTCTCGACTCGCTGGTGAACGCAGTCGGCCGCGAAAAAATCGTCGTTGCCTTGGATTCCAGGAACGGTCGCATAGTAGTGCGCGGCTGGAAACATAGCACCAACCTCGAGGCTGAACGGGTCATTCGCCAGTTGGAGCCTTACTGCTCAGGCTTCCTGTGCACTTACGTGGACAAGGAGGGGATGCTTCAGGGAACGAACCTCGAGTGGTTTGAGCGACTCCGCCAGCTCACGAACCATGAACTGACTGCCGCAGGAGGGATCAGCAGTCTTGAGGAAATCCGGCAACTCCTATCTCTAGGGATCCATGTGGCGTTAGGGATGGCCATTTACACAGGGAAGCTGGATCTGGCACAGCTGGCGGATATCAACCGCACACTGGGCACCTCACAA
Source organism: Acidobacteriota bacterium (assembly GCA_030550335.1). GTDB lineage: Bacteria > Acidobacteriota > Terriglobia > Bryobacterales > Bryobacteraceae > JAUQPO01. Next base: position 11,748 of record JAUQPO010000081.1, on the reverse strand, counting down.
GCCCAAGCCTAACCCCGGTCATATCTCAAAATCGCCCTGCGGCAACAACTGCAAGGGGGAGTGGATCACATAATCCGGCCTCAGAGCCAGCAGTTCTTCCGGGTTCCCATAGCCATAGAGAACCGCGCACGTCCTCACACCGGCTCGCTGGCCTGCAAGTATATCTACAGGCACGTCGCCAACCAACAGGGCGTCGCCCGGCTCAACCTTCAAGACCTCCAATGCCCGCAGCACAAGCGCCGGATCCGGCTTACCCGGCATTCCATCCATTCCCTGAACAAAATCGAAGTACTGGATCAATCCAAATCGCTCCAACACCTCACGAGTGCCGCGTGTCGATTTGGCGGTGACGGTTGCCTTTTTACCGGGCAGTCGAGCCAGCAACTCGGCTACGCCCTCGAAGAGGCGTGTTTCTCGGTGAGCGCGCCGCCAGTAAGCTTCCCGGTAAGCTTCACGCAGGCGATCGATCTCCTCGGGTGAGCGTCCCGGAAACAACTCAACCAGCATCTCCACAATGGGCCGCCCGATGTAACTCCGAATCAACGCCTCAGGGACTTCGCTCCTTCCCATCGCTACCAAAACGTCTCTGGCGGCACCGACAATATCCGGGGCCGAGTCTAATAAAGTCCCGTCCACGTCGAACAGGTAGGCTTTAAACGGGGGAATCACGCCGGCTGGGGTCGTTGACCTTCTACCATGGGGGGCAGTCGCACCGGCTCGGGCTTGACCACCTCTTGCACTTCGCCCTTGTCGGGAGGCTCACTCGATGGCACACGCAGGGGCTCCAGCTGCTCGCCGCGAATCAACTGCATCACCTCGTGTCCCTCGAGGACTTCGCGCTCTAGCAACGCTTGGGCAATCCGCACCAGCGCGTCAGAGTGCTCCTCCAGAATCTTCATCGCGCGGTCGTAAGCTCGCTGGACCAGCTTGCGTACTTCCTCGTCGATCTTGATCGCTGTGGCCTCGCTGTAGTCGCGGTGCTTGGCGATCTCCCGCCCGAGGAAGATTTGCTCCTCGACCTTACCGAAGGTCAGAGGCCCGAGATCACTCATACCCCACTCGCACACCATCTTGCGAGCCAGCTCCGTAGCTCGCTCGAGATCGTTGCCCGCACCAGTGGTGATATGCTTGAGGAATTTCTCCTCTGCCGCCCGCCCTGCCATCAGCACTGTCAGCTGGGCCTCAAGATACTCCTTCGTGTAAGAGTGCTTATCATCGAGCGGCAGCTGCATCGTTTGGCCTAACGCCATGCCCCGCGGGATGATCGTCACTTTGTGAAGGGGATCGGCCTCTGGCAACATGGCGGCGACCAGAGCGTGACCCGCCTCGTGGTAAGCCGTGCTGCGCTTCTCTTCTTCGCTGATGATCATGGACTTGCGCTCCACACCCATCAGCACCTTATCCTTGGCCTTCTCGAAGTCGGCCATGGTCACCACCTTACGGTTGTTCCGCGCAGCGATCAGTGCAGCCTCGTTCACCAGATTGGCCAGGTCCGCTCCAGAAAAACCAGGTGTGCCCCGAGCGATTACGCTAAGGTCTACATCATCCGCCAGCGGAGTCTTCCGGGTATGCACCCGAAGGATCGCTTCGCGGCCGCGCACATCGGGACGATTAACGACGATCCGCCGGTCGAACCGGCCGGGTCGGAGCAAAGCAGGATCGAGCACGTCGGGCCGGTTGGTAGCGGCGATCAGGATCACACCTTCGTTCGACTCGAAGCCATCCATCTCGACGAGCAGCTGATTCAAGGTCTGCTCGCGCTCGTCATGGCCACCACCCAGACCGGCGCCCCGATGACGCCCCACCGCATCGATCTCGTCGATGAAAATGATGCACGGAGCGTTCTTCTTGCCCTGCTCGAACAGATCGCGGACGCGGCTAGCGCCCACCCCCACGAACATCTCCACAAAGTCCGAACCGGAGATCGAAAAGAACGGAACGTTGGCCTCACCAGCAATGGCCCTTGCCAGCAGCGTCTTCCCCGTACCCGGCGGACCAATCAGGAGAACTCCCTTCGGAATTCGCCCGCCCAGCCGCTGGAATTTCTGCGGCTCACGCAAGAACTCCACAATTTCTTGCAGTTCCTCCTTCGCTTCATCCACCCCCGCTACGTCCTTGAAAGTCACCTTCTTTTGCTGAGAGGTGTGCAGCCGGGCACGACTCTTGCCGAAGCTTAAGGCCTTGTTTCCGCCAGCCTGCATCTGGCGGACCATGAAAATCCAGAAGGCCATCAACAGAATGAACGGGATCGCGTTGACGAGCAGCGTGACCCAATTGCTGGAGTTCGTCTCGCGGATCTCTACGTTGACCCCTTTCTCGTGCAAAAGCCGGTAGAGATCGGGGTAGTTGAGTGGGATGACCGTCCGCAAGGGCGTCCCGTTCTCTTTCATCCGCCCACGGACCTCAGTTCCGGTGATGGTCACCTCCCGAACATTGCCCGCCTCGACTTCTTGAAGGAACTGGGTGAAGGTCAGGTGTCGCTCTAAGCCAGTCCGGCCCGTGCGGACAACGGTCCATAGCAAGACCGCCACACAAATCAAAACAACCCAGAAAACCGCTGCTCGGACATTAGAATTCATTCGTACTCCCTCGGGCTTGTTCCCTCCAAGCCCTTCACTGATGTAGACGTGAACCGCTCAAGATTTGGTTCAGCCACGCAGGAGCCCCCACCTCACGGATTGCCAGGACCCGTAGCGAATCAGCGCTTGCAGCTACTGGCTCGGCGGCGCCGAACTTCCGCGTCCACACGACTTCGTCCCGCTCATTGATCACCATCGGCCAGCTCTCTCGTAACCAGCAGGGCACTCGGTGTCGCTGGAACAGCTCTTTGAGTTTCTTTTCCTTGTGATGTCCCCTCGGCCGGAACCTTGCCCCTGGCCTCCAATTGGTCAACCAGAGACGCTGGCCCACCCGATCACAGTCCAGAAAACTCCACCCACCATTATATGCCGAATTTTCAAATAAATAGCTCCAGTTGTCCACCTTCACCAGCCTCGTCTCCAGCTCGGTATCCCACACGGGAATCACCCATCGCCCCTCGAAACCAATCTCTACTCGGTAAGGTTCCGCCCGAGGCCAATCGCCCACCGCACCCACCCGTACCCACCCGCACGACAGCACAGCACGGGCCCCCGGCACTACAACTTCCCCTGCCGGTTCCTCCACGACCAGCCGCAGCAAACGCTCCAGATGCTCAAACTCGATCCGCTTCAGATCTCCGCGCGCCCGCTCTAAAGCCCAACGCAACAGCCGCCGTGCCTCGGCCACGCTCAACTTACGCAGCTGCTCGCTTCGCAGCAACACCGCACTGTCTTCAACCAGGCAACACTCGTCGGCCAACCTCTGGATATGCTTGCCCCAAAACTCCTCCTCATCTAAGGCGATCATCGCCAGCTGGGCGAGCAACTCGGCCACGTTTGGGTTCCACTCGCGCTCCAATTGCGGCAACAGTTGATGCCGGATGCGGTTGCGCGCCAGGTTCAAGTCCCAGTTCGACCGATCTTCCCGCCAACTCTGGCCCTGGCTCCTTAAATATTCCCGAACCTCCTCACGTCTCAAGCCCAACAACGGCCGTACAATGCCCTCACGCGTCACCGGACGGATCGCCGCGAGCCCACCAGGCCCGGCGCCTCGCAGCAGGCGCAACAGCACCGTTTCTGCCTGGTCGTTCAGGGTATGCCCCACCGCGACTCGGTCGACGTCCCCCGCATCGACCAGCTCCTTGAAGAACTCCCGACGCGCTTCCCGAGCCGCAGCCTCTAGATTTTGCCCCCGCTCGCCGGCACGCGAGCGCACGTCCACACGCCGGACGATGCATGGCAACCCGAACCGTTCGGCTAGTGAACGGACGAACATCTCGTCAGCGTCAGCTTCCGCACCTCGCAAGCCGTGATGGAGATGGAGCACCTTGAGCCGCAAGTTCCACTGGGGCGCCAATCGAGCCAGAATGAGCAGCAAAGCTACCGAATCGGCTCCTCCAGAGACTCCGACGCCGATCACCTGCCCGGGCGCCAGCATGTTATAACGGGTAATGACCTGAGCCACGCGCCCTAAAATGTTCAGCTCGTTGCGCGATAGGCCTGCGGCCTGTGGCAGCATCCGCAGACATCCTACCACTGGGCTCGCGGGCCGATGACCGGCGGAGCCTGCGGACGAGCGCTAGAGTACGGGAAGGCTACGGCGAACACCCCAAAGCGCTCTTTAGCGCTCCTGCTGAAGCGCTCCGCTATTGGCCAAGGTGACCACGTTCTGCTCAAAACACGCTTGCAGTGTGAAAGTCGGTATGAGCACCCCTGAACAGGCAGATATCGTCGAGCGAGCACGCCGCACCAAGTTGTTGCTGATGGATGTCGACGGCGTCTGGACCGACGGCAAGCTCTATAACGTTCCTGGCCCAGACGGCCGCATGTACGAAACCAAAGGGTTCGATTCCCAGGATGGGATTTCACTACGCTGGCTGACTTGGTTTGGCGTGCAAACTGGTGTGATCAGTGGGCGGGAATCGCCGGCCACAGAGGTGCGAGCTCAACAGGTCGGTTGCTCGTTCGTCTACCAGGGCCACATTGAGAAGATTCCGATTCTCGAGGAGATCCTCGCCAAAGCGGGGGTCAAACCCGAAGAGGTGGCCTACATGGGAGACGATCTCACCGATGTGGTGGTCATGCGCCGCGTGGGCTTCGCCATCGCTACAGCTAACGCCCGGCCTGAAGTCAAGCGCATCGCCCACTACGTGACGGAACGGCCAGGAGGGGCCGGAGCCGTGCGCGAAGTGGTGGAGCTCATCCTCAAAGCCAAGGGATATTGGGACGAGCTGTTGCGCAAATATGAAGTCGAGTGAGAAAAAGGCAGAGAAAGATGGCAAGGTGGAGCGGATCGGCTTGTTGATCCGCACCGCCGACGATCCAGCTCTATTTCATCAAATCATCGGCGTCTTTACCAGGCACCACGCCGAAGTTTCCTCGACGACCTTGGTGGAGCGTAGCGAAGAAGAACGGCGGATCGACGTGGAAGTGGATCTCACCGGACCGGTAGATCCGGTGCTTGCAGACTTGCAGAGCCTGCCGGGGGTGAAGGCTGTCCAGATCATGCCGAGCCTCATGAAGATTTACGGTAAGCGGATCATCATCATCGGTGGTGGTGCTCAGGTCGGCCAAGTGGCCCTCGGCGCCATCTCCGAAGCAGACCGTCACAATCTCCGGGGCGAACACATCTCTGTAGACACCATCCCCCTGGTGGGCGAGCAGCCCTTGGCCGAAGCTGTGCGCGCCGTCGGCCGTCTGCCCCGTGCCCGTGCTCTGGTCCTGGCCGGAGCTTTGATGGGCGGAGCGATTACTGAAGCCGTCCGCGAAGTGAAAGAGTTGGGTATCCCGGTGATCAGTCTGAACATGGCTGGCAGCGTACCCGACGTGGCGGACCTGGTCGTGACCGATCCCGTGCAAGCTGGCGTGATGACCGTCATGGCTATCGCAGACACGGCAAAATTCAACCTGCGGAGATTGAAACGTCGCGTGTTCTAGGTGTTGTGTTCGCCCGGCGAGGTCGACTCAATGGGCGTGATAGAATTTCGAATGACTGGCTGTAAACGGTGGCGCCAGGCAGCCAGCCGAACCGTGAGCCGCCTCTTTCCAGTACAGGCGGTAGACCGCCATTCACATCCGATCCGCTCGGAGGCCAGCGTGGGTCAGAAATGCATCCGCCAAGGCGTTGGCTGCCTGCCCCCAAAATCCCCTGAGGTACAGGAGTGAGGAACCGTGACGGAACCGAAAGGCGACATTGCTGTGATCGGGTTGGCCGTGATGGGCCAGAACCTGATCCTGAACATGGCCGACCATGGTTTCACTGTGGTGGCTTTTAACCGGACCGTGAGCAAGGTCGACGAGTTTCTCAACGGGGCTGCCAAAGGCTACAGCAACATTCTCGGTGCTCACTCGATCGAGGAAATGGTGCGGTTGCTCAAGCGGCCGCGCAAAGTCATGCTCATGGTCAAGGCCGGGCAACCGGTGGACGAGTTCATCGAGCTGCTGCTGCCCCATCTAGAGCCGGGCGATGTGATCATCGACGGCGGCAACTCCAATTTCAAAGACACCATCCGCCGGACCCAGTACGTTGAGAGCAAGGGTCTGCTGTATATCGGTACCGGCGTCTCCGGCGGCGAGGAAGGCGCCCGACATGGCCCTTCGATTATGCCCGGAGGAAGCCCGCAGGCATGGCCGTTGGTGAAAGACATCTTTCAGGCGATCGCCGCCAAAGTTGACGACGGCTCGCCGTGCTGCGACTGGATTGGGCCCGACGGTGCAGGGCACTTCGTCAAGATGACCCACAACGGCATCGAATACGGCGACATGCAGCTGATCTGCGAGGCCTACCAGTTGATGAAGGACGGCCTCGGCATGTCGAACGAAGAGATGTCCGACACGTTCGCTCGCTGGAATGAAGGCGAGCTCAAAAGCTATCTAATCGAGATCACGGCCGACATTCTCGCCTACAAGGAGAACGGCGAATACGTCGTCGACAAGATTCTGGACGCTGCCGGACAGAAGGGCACCGGGAAGTGGACCGTCATGACGGCACTCGACTTTGGCATCCCGGTGACCTTGATCAGCGAAGCCGTGTTTGCCCGGTGCCTGAGCGCCATGAAGGAGGAACGGGTACGCGCATCCAAGATCCTAACTGGGCCTACGCCGCGTTTCGATGGCGACAAGGAGGCCTTCATCGAGGACATCCGACGTGCTCTCTACGCGTCGAAGATCGTCTCCTACGCCCAGGGCTTCATGCTGATGCGCGAAGCCTCGAAGGAGTACAACTGGAACCTGAATTTTGGGAGCATCGCGCTGATTTGGCGCAACGGCTGCATCATCCGCTCTGTTTTCCTGGGCAAGATCAAGGAAGCATTCGACAAAGATCCGAACCTGAGCAACCTGTTACTGGATGATTATTTCCGCAGTGCCATCGAGCGTTGCCAGGACTCGTGGCGACGGGTGGTTTGCACTGCCGCGCAAATGGGCCTTCCAGTGCCGGCATTCTCGAGCGCCCTAGCTTTCTATGACGGCTATCGTGCAGAGCGCTTGCCTGCGAACCTGCTCCAGGCCCAACGTGACTACTTTGGCGCCCACACCTACGAACGGATCGACCGTCCGCGGGGTGAATTCTTCCACACCAACTGGACCGGCCGGGGCGGTCTGGTTGCATCCACCACGTACACGGTCTGATCGATGAACGGGGCTGGCGGGTCGGCAGAATCGCCCGCCAGCTTCACCATTTTGATCCCCAAGCGGGTCGGTTAGAAGGGAAACAGCTGATTCAGCTGATCGCGGGCAAGAGACCTTCCATACTCGCAGAGTTCAAAGGCTTCGACGTGCACAGCTTGAGCCGCACGCTCGTGGCCGTAACGTTCCCGCAGCCGCTCCAAAACCGCCGGCGTGGGCACTCTGCGGACTTTATCCTCCAACCACCGCAAGCGCTCCACACGTTCCCTCGGAGGCTGTTCCTCACCCCAATCGGCCCAGGGTAGCCACTCGTAGAACTGAGACTCGTGCGCATCCAGCGCTAGAAGCTTCCGCTCCCACACGTCATCCACAACGACCACCACGTCAGGCTGGAAGGGGTACGGCCTGGAGAAATCGTCCTGGAAGTACAAGAACACAGGAACCTGCCGCAGTACCGGCGTGTCCGGGCAGATAGACGGCACCAACACCAGATAGGCAGCATCCTGCACCGCCAGGGCAGTTGCCCGGTGATCCGGGTGGTAGTCGTTCGGCCGATGGGTCAACACTAAGTCGGCGTTCCAGTCCCGGATCAGCCGGATGATTGTCTCCCGCAACTCGAGCGAAGCCACCAAACGACCATCGGGGTTCGGCAACACGTCGTAAGCGGCGATTCCCAGCCGGCGGGCAGCTTCCCGTGCCTCTCGGCGGCGCCGTTCGGCCAATTGCGGACCCGTCTGCTGGTGATGACCTGCGTCGCCCGAGGTCACAGAGACAAACTTCACCTTATGCCCCTGGGTCACAAACTTTGCGGCAGTGCCCCCAAAGTAGTACTCGCAATCGTCCGGATGAGCACCGAAAGCGATCACGCGCAGTTGCTGCTTCTGTACCACCATGTTTCCAGTATGCCTTCGAGGCACCCGTTTTCCTGCAGCTGTGTTGGAATAATAGTCGCATGGTCCCAATTCCTGAGCCCTCCGGGTTCGGTAGCTGGGTTCTGCGTGGGTACCCACAGGTAGTCGAGTATTCCCGGGCAGTGCTTCGAACCATCTCAACCCACGTTAAGGCCTTGGCCACGGACCCGTCGCAAACGGCTTCGGCCGGTTTGCTATTGGGCCAAGGGGACCGCCACCTGGTTCGGATCCTAGCTTGCCGCCCTTTTCGGTGGGAGACCGATCCACAAGAGACAGCCTCGACACTGTCGAAGACCCTGCGAGCCGCACGACAGGAACCCGAACTCGCCCCCTTCGTCCCCGTGGGCTGGTACCGGATCAGCCGCGAGGGAATCTTCCAACTTAGCGAAGCCGATCGCCTACTCGGCGAGAGATTCCTCACGCAGAGCTGGCAGTTCATCCTGCTGGTAGAACCGTTGGAAGGAGGGTTAGCCCGTGGGGCGCTTTTTGTGCGCGGAACGGGCTCGGAGTGGCCCTCGAGCCCCACTTATGTGGTGGATCCACTACCCGGCTCCCTACCGACCATTGAATCAACATCCGTACGTCCTCCGGCCCACTTTGACGCGCCAACAGCGATTCCCACCGGGCAACCCTTTCCCTCCCGTGCCCTCCTGCCTGCAGAGCCTGTTGAGCCTGGTCTGGGTGTCCTGCCCAAAGCCGTCATGACCAGGCCTGCAACCACCAGAGCCCGCCGCAATGTGTACGGGCGCTACCTCATACCAGTGACAGTCTTGGCGGTGCTCGTCATGGTCGTGTTGCTGACACCAAGTCAAACTCGTGCGTCGCTCGTCGATACTTTCCACGCAAAGCTCACCTCACTCACCCGGCTGGTCCTCAAGCCAAGTCGCGGAGCCGCCCAAGTCCCCTTGCTCAAGCTCACCGCTCAACAGACGGCGCAGGGCTTGCTCATCCAGTGGAATGCTGTACCGGAAGCCACTAAGGGCCTGCTCGAAATCTGGGACGGCGAACTGCACCGGCGTGAGGCACTGAGCCAAAACGAATTGCAAAAAGCCACCTACGTTTTCCAGCCTCGAAGCAACGAAGTCAGAGTGCGGTTGCGCCTGGAGTCGCAGCAAGCGGAGCCGTTGGTAGAAGCCACGCGGTGGGTCAGCTCTGTGAAGCTTCCTGATTCGCCCCCGCCGGTCCACGTGGCACCCCGTTCGGCCGATGAGCTTAAGCGAGAAATCGAAGATCTTCAAATTGCCCTTCGCGTGCAAAACCAGGAACTGACGCAGCTTGAGCAGCTGGTCCGAACGCTTCGCTCACGCCCGGCCAGCAGCCGCACCGAGCTTACCCCGAGTGGTCCAGCGACCACCCCTGTGACTTTGAGACCGCCGGAGCCCACCGCCCGAACCGAGCCCTTACGCCAGCACGAGCCTGCAGCACCGGCCCCACTCTCACGGTCCGCCCCTTCTGGCAAGATGCTGTGGACGGGCATGTTGGCCCCTGGAAGCGAGCTGCTCATCGAAGCCAACAAAGCTTCGAGCGGGACTATCGTAGGAGCGTTACCTGGAGTTCCCGTCCGCGTGGTCGCTTATCCAGCGGCACTCACTGAGGAAGGTCTTGTGGCCTACAGTGGACAACCAGAGCACGCGCAACGCTCGCTCGTGGAGCCGCCAAGCGCGGAGAATGCTTGGAACCGGACGGTCTACCGGTGGGATCCCGCGCAGGCAGCACGCATTGAAGTGATCGAAGCCCCAAGCCCTGCAAACAACTGGCGGCGTCTGCGGGTGCGTGCCCGGACCGGTGCAGTGACTTTACTGCTGATCCATTGGCAGCGGGTCGAGTAAGCGGTCCGTTCCAGCGTGGGCGATTCACGCCTCCAGCGAAGAGCAGCTGGAGTCTCTGCCTCGGAGCGGGTGGACAAGAAAAGGGGCAGCCCCGGTTGAGGCTGCCCCTCGCCCCATCAACGCATGGTCGTACTGCGGAAGTTCACCCGTACAATGTCCACCGCAGTCTGACCGGTCTGATCGGTTACTCGCAGTTCGAACTCGTAGACACCGGACTGGGCTCCCAGCTGGACCCGCGTGATTGCCGAATGCGGATCAAGCACCGCAGCCCGATTCCCGATCGAGCGCCACTCGTAAGTCAGTGGCCCTCCGTCGGGATCGAACGACCGGCTGCCGTCCAGCGTGAGATCACGGAACCAAGTCTCGAAGTCTGGCCCCGCATCAGCGACGGGGGGCTGCCCAGCCGGTGGTCCTGGCGTTGGCCGGACGACCCGCACCGTCACGGTGGCCACGGCCTGCGACAACTTGTTCGACGCGATCAGCGTAAACGTGGTGTCCTCTGGCACCCTCAACACCACCGAACCGCTTGTCGGCCTCGGCCCTAGCGAATGCGAAATGATGACCGAGGTCGCGTTCTCGGTGACCCAGGACAGACGGAACGGCTGGTTTGGCTCGGTCAGCTCAGCTGGCTCAGCCACGAAACTCACGATGCGAACCGGCTGGATTACATTGACCGTCACGCTAGCGGAGACCTCGCCAAACCGATTCCGCGCCCGGAGCGTGTAGGTGGTGGTATCGGTCGGCCGGACTTCCGCCGTGCCAGACCTCAGATCCACCGCGCCGATGCCGCTGATCTCCACCGCGTCAGCACCCTCCACCTGCCAGCTCAACGTGGTCGGAGTTCCGGCCAACACCTCCAGCGGGCTGGCGGTGAAGTTTAAGATCCGCGGAACTGCCCCGCGGCTTACTTGGATCGTCACGGGGCAACTGATCGAGCCATTGGCATTGGTCGCCGTGAGCATGTACGTCGTGGTGGTGGTTGGAGAAACCAGTTGCCAGCCAGTGAGCGCTACCGCGCCAATGCCGCTCAGAGTCACCTGCTCGGCGTTCTGGGTCTCCCAAACGATCCGAGCGCTCTCACCCTCGGTAATCGTTGCCGGCGTGGCGTCACAACGCACGAAGCTCGGCAGCGGCTTCTCCACGACCACGGCGACCGTTGCCCGAACTTCGCTCACGGCGTTCCGGGCGATCAGCGTGTAGATCGTGGTCTCCGCAGGTGAGACCTGCCGCGTACCAGTCTCGCGCTCTACCCGGCCAATGCCTTCGATCACCACTTCATCCGCATTGGCCACTTGCCAACTCAAGATTGAGGCCTGGCCACGGTTGATCTGTGCTGGAGTGGCGTCGAAGCGCAGAATTTGAACCCGCGGGATTTCCTTGGTCGCTACCGTAACGCTGTCCACCCCCTTGAGCCCATGGGAGTCGGTCACGGTTAACCGGAAGCCGTAAACCTGCCCGGCTGCCGCCACAAAGGTCGCCACCGCGGTGTTGGCTCCCTGTAGGTTCACAGGTGGCCCAGCGACTTGGGTCCACTGGAAGGTGATTGGATCACCGTCCGGATCGTAGCTCGCCGAACCGTCGAGTCGGATCTCGCCAGCCGGGACACCGATCAAATCGGGACCGGCGTTGGCCACTGGGGCGTCGTTCCCGGTACGCACCCGCTCGGTCACCAACTCGAAGCGCACGCGCGGAATGTCCGCAGGCACAGGATGCTTTATCTCCCCGAACCGCCGTGGGCTCAAGAAATTGCCGAAGCGGATCCCGGCCACCACGCGACCGGTACTGGAGGGGCCGATCAAGGTC
>JAUQPO010000080.1 GCA_030550335.1 Acidobacteriota bacterium | reverse complement strand
ACCGTACCTACTTCCGGCACGGTGATTCCACCGAAAACGCTGTTGTGTTCATAGCGCAGGCCTGCATTCCAGCGCCAGTTCTCCTGGATGCTCCCTTGCACGCGCCAGAACCCCGCGCCCGCAGTCACGCGGTGTTCCCCGTAGTCGCGGCGCTGGACGATATTGCGGCCTCGCCCACCAAAGTCTACGACATCGAACCCACCATCCACCACGAGCCGGCTGCTTACCCACCAGTGCTGGTGCCACCGCCCACCTGTGGTTCGATCGTTCGATCTCCATCCGTCAGTGATCCAATGGTGGCCCCAACTGGAAAAGACTCGGGCATGGCCCCAACTGCGGTTCAGCTGATTGTCTAACCCCCAACTGAACCCTCCGCGTCCGACGCGAGCGTAGCTGTTTTGCTTGGGCGAGCGCACGGTGCCGGGATCCTCCACGTGGAAATGGCCGAATCGCCCCCGAAGGGCAGTTTTCCACCTCTCGCCCAAATCGCGCCCCAGGGCAAGTGTAGCGTCTCGATTCCGGAAATCAGCACTCGGTCGGTGACCGCTGGTGTGTTCCAGGCCAGCCGTCAACTGATAAAAACCTCGGGCGAAACCTTGACCGTGTCGCAGACGGTGCTGGCCGGTCCAGAACGAGCCGAGCGAGGTCAATAACTCGGTGTGCCGGCCTAGCCCAGGGTCAGAAGGCTGGACCTCAATGACACCACCCATGGCGTTCGACCCGTACAGGACCGAGGCCGGACCTTGGATGACCCGTACCGCCGCTGCGTCCGTGAGGCTATAGAAGTCCGGCAACGGATGCCCCATCAAGCCCATGTAGTCTGGACGGTCGTCCACGACGATCAGCACCCCCGTGTTGGGCGTGTTCCCTACGCCGCGCACCGTCACGACTCCGGTACCTCCACTCGCAATCCCATAACCCATCACGCCACGCCGGGTTACATGAGCACCCGGCAATAGTCGGTCGACTGCATCCAGCACCGTTCGAGCACCTGTACGCTCGATCTCCACTGCCCGGGCTACTACTGGTCCCACTCCTGGAGCCTCTTTGACAACGACCTCCACCGACGAATAAATCACTTCAGGTTGTAGCACCACCGAGACGCTCTGGCGATCCCTGTCGAGCCGAACGGTTCGGGGTGTGAATCCTGAAGCGGTTATGCGGATCTCCAGCGGAGCGGATTCGTTCAAATAGACGAGCCCTTCCAGGTCAGTGACGTATGTCTGTGTTGGGGTAAAAACGTGAGCTCCGGGGATCGAAGCGCCCTGCGGATCGACCACCCGGAGCTCAATGGTGGCTAGCAAGCGGGCGCAACCAGCGAGTAGGAGCAATGCGAGGTGGTGAGAGCGCATGGTCCGATTGTAGCACAAATTTTACATTCGTGCTACCCATGCCCCACCACCGAAAACAACAACTGCCGCCCCACCGCGTCCACACGGTCCAACCGCACCTTCACCCGATCCCCCACCTTGTACTGCCGCCGCGTCCTCCGGCTCACAATCCGCCGCGAACCTTCGTCGTAATAAAACCGATCGCCCGGTAGAGTGTCTATCGGCACGAACCCTTCGACGAACAGGTCCTCCAGCTCCACAAAAAACCCATGCTTGGTGGTGTGGATGATCAAAGCCTCGAATTCATCGCCCACGCGTTCCGCCATGAACTCCAGCTTCTTGAGCTCCACCAGTTCGCGCTCGGCTTCGTCAGCCCGGCGCTCGGTCATCGAACAATGTTCGGCAATTTTTCGTAAGGCCGACTCCGAGTAAGGCGCCGGGCGGCGGTCCAAGCACGCGGTGAGGATCCGGTGCACGATCAGATCCGGGTAACGACGGATGGGCGATGTGAAATGCGTGTAGCAATCCGTGGCCAGAGCAAAGTGTCCCAAGCTCTTTTCGCTGTACCGGGCTTGCTTCAACGAGCGAAGCATCAGATAGCTCACGATGCGCTCCTCCGGCTTGCCCTCGATCTTCCGGATCAAACGCTGGTAGTGCTTGGGACTCACCTCAATCTCGGCGGGCACCAGAATCTGCATTGATGCCTTTCGGCCTCCGCCCATCCGTCGCGTCAAGGTAAAACGTTGAACAGCCAGCCCAGGGATCTCCAGCGACAAACCGAACTGCGCAGCGATCTCTTCGAACTCCATCACCTTATCCGGATCCGGTGGCTCGTGGACGCGGTAGATCATCGGATAGCCGCGCTCGGTAAGGAAACGCGCCACCGCCTCGTTAGCGGCCAGCATGAACTCCTCGATGATGCGGTGGGCGATGTTCCGGGGGCTGCGTTGAATGCCGATCATCTGCCCGAACTCGTCGAATTCGATCAGTGGCTCCGGCAGGTCGAAATCGATAGCGCCGCGCCGTTGCCTCCTCCGGTAAAGGATCATCGCCAGCTCGCGCATCATTTCGAAGCGCTCGACCAGCCGGCGGTATCGTTCGCGGAGCCCACGATCTCCCTCGAGGATCAAGTGGACATTGGTGTAGGTCATCCGTTCCACGCTACGGATCACGCCCCGGGTGAATTCTTCCGAGACGGTTTCACCGTGGCGATCGATCTCCAGTAGCACCGACACCACCAGTCGGTCGACGCCGGGATTCAACGAGCAGATTCCCGTGGAGAGCTCCAGCGGCAGCATTGGCACGGCGCGATCGGGGAAGTATACGCTGTTGCCGCGTACAGCAGCTTCTCGATCGATCGGCGTACCGGGCTTGACGTAATGGCTCACGTCGGCTATGTGCACATGCAGCAGGAAGTGGCCATTCGGCAACGCATCGACCCACACCGCATCGTCGAAATCGCGAGCTGTCTCCCCATCGATGGTCACCACGTCGAGCCCCCGAAAATCGCGCCGGCCGGCCAGATCCTGGTGGTGAATGACCGATGGGATCGATTGGGCCTGCTCGAGAACCTGGGGCGGGAAACGGTGGGGGATGTGATGCTTCCGAATGACGATCTCGACGTCGATACCGAAGTCGTCTGGCCGCCCTAACACCTCCACGATGCGGCCCACCGGATGCTCCCGGTTTTTGGGGAACTGGATGATCTCGGCCGTGACCACCATCCCGTCAAGGTCTTCTGCGCTCTCAATGCGATATTCCGGCGCCCCAATGCGATCCACAGCGTAGGATTCCCGAGGGATTTCCTTACCAGGGGGGATTTCGATCCACTGCTGAATCCGATCATCCGCGGGGACCACCCACCGCCGCCCGCGCCGTATTCGGAACGTGCCGACCACGGTGGTTTGAGCCCGCTGAAGGACGCGGACGACTTCTCCTTCAGCCCGGCCACCACGCACCACGCGCCGGATGCGCACCTGAACACGGTCGCCGTGCATGGCCCCCTTCATAGCGTCCGGAGGAATGTAAACGTCTCCTCGGATCCCTTCGATAGGGCGCTTGGTCAGGAGGAATCCGTAGCCGTCGCGGTGGACTTGCAGCTGGCCAGTGACGAAAGCTCCCCGCAGGCTGGACACAGGTTCATTATAGGCGGCCGGTTGCGACGGAGCGGGTGTTGAGCCGATTCTGGTTTTTCGGCCAACGCCGTTACGATGGAGGACCAATGGGGGTCTTGGTACGATTCGGCAAACAAAAAGCCTTCTTGAGACGCGGTCGCTGGATGGCCGCCGACCCCCAGTTGGAGCAGCGGCTCAATGAACTGACCGACCGCTGGTGGGCCGAAACGGACAGGCCACCGCGCGACATTCCAGCTTGCGAAATGGCCATCGCCGAGTACGCCGCCCGATCGCTCGGAGGGAAGATCGCCCGCCGGGTGCCTCCAAGTTTTCCTTCAACTCTCCGCGCCTATTGGAACATGCGTCAGTTGAGCCTCAAGTTCTGAGACGCCGGTAATCCTTTCTTTTCGTGTTGCGTCTCCGGTAATGGAAGGCCCGGAATTCCGGGTGCTGACGAAAACGAACAAGACCTGAGACGTGGAGGGTAATCCGCTATGAAGAAATTTCTCGCGTTGTTGCCAATCCTGGCCGTTTGGTTATGTGTTGCCAGTGCGCAGACTCCCACCGTGCCCCCTGCTCCGTCTTTGGACGCGCTGAAGCAGTATCTAAATTTAACTGATCAGCAAGTCCAGCAACTTTTGGACCTGCGTCGCCAAGAAGCGGAAGCAGTCCGCGCTATCCGCGAACAGATCTTGACCAAAAGGCAAACCCTCAGAGAGAAACTCCAGGCTGGTGCCCCTGCTCAAGAAATTGGAACGCTGAACTTGGAAATCCACCAGCTCCATCAACAAGTCCTGACCATCCACGAACAGTATCACCAGAAGGCCCTCGCTATTCTCGACGCTAGCCAGCAGCAAAAGCTTGCCCAACTTGAGGAAGCAGCCCGCTTGATGCCGGCCATCGGCCAGGCGCGCGCCCTTGGGTTGATCGCTAGACAAACCCCCGCTTGGGGTTGCGGTCTTGGCCCCGGACCGCGTGGTTTAGGGCTAGGTTTAGGCCTTGGCCTCGGGCCGGGTCCTCAGGGTATGCGTTGGGCTGCCCCCGCAACCGGGCAGGCTCGCCGGGGCGAGCCTTACCGGCCTCGGCTGTAATCCAAAGCGGATTCCGCCAGGCCTCGCAAGATAGATTGTGTCCCGTGGGTCCCGGGCAAGCGCCCCGGGGCCTTCTTTTTTCTCGTTTCCTTTTGGCTACCTTCGGAGGGCCGAACGCAAAGCTTCCACGTCATCTCTAAAAGCCAACGTTTGTTGAGGAGCGGCAAGCCAAAAGTGGAGGACGAAAAGCATGAAGCCCGGTGCTGGGCCACCGGGCTTCACTCAGAGGGGCTGGCGACGAGCTAGAGTTCGTCGCCGGGGATGCTGTACTCAGAGTACCTGCTGCTCTTACGCTAGCATCGCTCCAACAGAAAATCAAGCCTCAAAATCGGAAATACCTCGCAATCGAGAGCCCTACTTCTTGATCCTCGGGGGTCCTACCCCAAAGCGCTGGGCCCTGTTAGGGAATCCGGGAAGCCAGCTGCCGCGCTTCCGCCACCCCATCCCGATCACCACTCAAGCCCGCAAACCCAAACACATAAGTTCCCTTGCGGGCTACGCACATCCGCCCGAGGTAGCGGTCAGTGCCGGTGTAGCCTTCCTCGCCCACGTCCACGCGTTGTGCCTCACCCAGGCGTTTGACCAGCGCTTCAAGGACCGCCGCCGCTTGCTCAGCCGATTCCTCCCGAACCAAGAAGGCCCGCCCGTAGTCATACCGGGCCAGGTAACCACGCCTCAGCACGCGCAACCCCAATACGCTTTGGGGGACGAGCCGGACCGAGCCCTCGTCCAAGCCTTCGCGTGGGAACCATCCCAGCGGCGCCGGCAGTTCCGTGGTCCCGGGCAAGCGCTCGACTAGCCGGGCCAGGATCCCTCGCAGCAGCTCCGCATGATCGCCCCCGGGACTGGCGCTCACTTCGACGTAGTACTGGCCCTTGACCAAGGTAGCCCGCTGGCCGGTGATCTGGGCGCTCATCCCAAGGGTTACCGTGGGATACCGGGGATCTCGAGTGGAGCAGAAAACCCCGTAGGCCATCTCGGGATTTTCCATCTCAAACACATCGACCACCACCCGACGGTCAGCCGACTCGCACGTCACACCAATCAAGCGTTGAAACCCATAGATGATGTACCCCTCGGCATTGCCGTCCATGTAGTCGAACAGGTTTTCGGGTACGTAATGGCGGACCTCACCGACCTGCTTGAACCCCGGAGCAAATGAGCAATCGGGCTGCGGCATCTCGGCGGCCCATCCAGCGAAGCTGAAGGCCAGCCCGAAGACCCCACTCAACACCCCGGCTCGCCTCATACCAGCAACTCCTGAGCTCGGATCAGCCGCTCGTGCACCTGCACGCCATTGGGGCACCGCACCGCACAGGAGTCACACTGCCGGCACTGCACGGATCGGGCCACCTCGGGCAGAGTGTAGTAGCTGTCGCGCGCGAACGCAAACTGGCCATACCCCTCCACATAGGAAAGGCAGCGGAGCACGTCGGCCACAGGCATTCCCTTCGGGCAAGCTCCTTCGCAGGCCCCGCACATGCGACAGTAAAGCGGTCGAATGTAATCCAGTTGCTCAGCCAGTAGTTGCCGGTCAGCTTCGGTGAGTGGCTCGACCATGGCGCGCATATTCTGTTCGAGTTGCTCCATGTCGGTCATGCTCGGGATCGTACTGTCTACGTTGGGATTCGCCAGAACCCACTTCAACGCTGCAACGAACACGCCTTCCCGTTGGAACTTCTCGTGCAACGGCGTACCGGGCTTGGCCCTGCGGAAGCCCCCGGCCATGACCTTCATCGCGATGATGCCTTTGCCAGCTTTGCGGGCTTGCTCGATGGCAGCCGCCATCTCAGCGTCCATGGTGAAGTTGTAAGCCGTGATGATCACGTCGATGTGGGGGTTCTGGGCAAGCGCAGGCAGTAACTGCTTCTGGCCTGCATGAGTGCTGATACCTGAGAAACGAATCTTTCCGTCTTTTTTGGCCCGAGCGAACGCCTCGAGGTGTTGGTCGGTGATTTGGTCCAGGCTACTCCGGCCGTGCAAGCACCAAATATCGACGTAATCTGTCCCGAGCTCTTTCAAGCTAGTCTCCAAATCCTTCAGCAGGGCCTCGGTCGTGTTGGCCCCACTCTTGGTGGAGATGTAAACTTTCTGGCGCCTGGACTTCAATGCAGCGCCCACCATTCGTTCATTGTTGCCGCCTTGGTAACCCCGCGCCGTGTCGAAGTAGTTGATCCCCAAGTCAGCAGCCCGTTCGATGACTGTCGGATCGGAGGTGAGCATGCAACCAAATCCAAGGCTGCTGACCTTCAATCCCGTCGAGCCTAATTCGCGATAGCGGACTTCTGGTGCTTGTTGGCTGGCATAACGCAGCGGCAACGGTCCTGCATCTTGAACTCGCCTGGAAGCGAGTGCCCCTGGCACCAGTAGACCGCCAGCCAGGAAACTGCGCCGGGTTGTCTTCATGGGAGCCTCCAGTAATGATCGGGTTTTCATTCAGTATAATCGGGTTTAAAACTTCAGGGCTCCGGTTTGGGCAGGCACAGGGGACGAAAGTGAATTAGCCAGGAGGTCACGCGATGGGCCAGACAATGACACGCAGGCAGTGGCTGGGCTTGGGAGCAACGTTACCCTGGATGACGCGCTTGGCCGCTCAACCCCCGATCCCCACCTACGACCGGCCAGCAAGGGTCGCACTGATTCGAGGCGACGACCGCCGCAAGAACATCTACGAGGCGCTCAAGCTGATCGAGCGCGATATCAGCCCGGTGCTTCGCAGTAAGAAATACGTCATCATCAAGCCGAACAACGTTTCTACGCGTAACCCGCTGGCCTCCACTCACGCCGACGCCCTGCGAGGCATCCTCGACTTCCTGGAACCCTACCGCAAGCCTGTCGTCATCGCAGAATCTTCGGCTGGCAACACCTGGGAAGCTTACGAAACCTTTGGTTACACCGCGTTGCCCAATGAGTATAAGCGCCTGGGCGTCAAACTCGTCGACTTGAACTCTGAAGGACTCTTCGAGGTCATCCATGTGTTGGACGCCGACCTCCATCCCGTTCCAGTCCGGCTCGCCAAGCGCTTGCTCGATCCCGATGCGTTTATCATCTGCTCGGCGATCCTCAAGACGCACAACACGGTCGTGGCCACCCTCTCGGTCAAGAACATGACGCTCGGCGCGCCCCTGCGCTCCGGCCCAAAGGATCCGAACAAGTGGAACGACAAGCGCAACTACCACGGAGGTGTGCGCCAAACGCACTACGACATGTTGCTGACGGCCCAGAAAATGCGGCCGTACTGGGGCGCAGCGGTCATTGATGGGTTCCAAGGAATGGAAGGCAACGGACCGTCGTCGGGCACACCGGTCGACCACAGGATCGCGATTGCCTCAGCGGACTTCGTCGCGGCAGATCGTGTCGGCATCGAGGCGATGGGCATCAATCCTGAGTGGGTAGGTTACCTGATCTACTGCCACCAGCACGGGCTCGGTCAATACGACCTCAGCAAGATCACCATCGAGGGCGAGAAGCTGGAGGCGGTGCGCCGAAAGTACCTGCTTCACAACGACATCGACCGACAGCTCAAGTGGATGGGGCCGATGGAAGAGCTGCCGCCCAAACTGGGCTGAGACCGTCCGGACGACCGGCAGCTAAGGGCGTGGCTCCAGTCTCGGACTGCGCTGGGCTGTTTCCCACTCGAGGCCCGTTATGGGTACCATCAAGACGATGCAGCTCCACCGTTTCGTTTTCGCTGTACTGGCCACTGCCGTTCTTAACGCTGCGCAACTTCAATGGGCAGAGCTCGGGGACCTGCAGCTAGACAGCGGCCAGCTGATCCAGGATTGTCGTGTGGCCTACCGGACCTACGGCCAACTCAACGCCGATCGCTCCAACGCGATTCTCTGGCCGACCTGGTTCGGAGGCACGACCGAAGACCTGGAGCGCTTGATCGGTCCCGGCCGCCTGCTTGACCCAACAGGGTATTTCCTCATCACTGTGGACGCTCTAGGAAATGGGGTCTCGTCCTCCCCATCGAACAGCCGGCGCCAACCCGGCCAGGCATTCCCACGGTTCACCATAGCTGACATGGTGCGCAGCCAGTACGAGCTCGTAACCAAGAAACTCGGACTGAAGCAGCTCCATGCAGTGGTGGGGATCTCCATGGGAGGCATGCAGGCTTTCGAGTGGGTAGTAGCTTACCCAGAGTTCGTTCGCAAAGCCGTGCCGATTGTGGGCACGCCGCAGCAGACCGCGTACGACCTGCTACTTTGGCGCACCGAACTCGAGATCCTGGAACAAACAACGAGGTGTGCCACCAGCCCGGCAGAAGCGATGAAATTGGTGGCCTTAGTGCATCGCCTGGCCTTGAGCACTCCCGATCATTTCGTGCGCTCCGTTGCTGTAGAGCAATTTCCCGAACAGCTGACCATGCTCCAGGCCCAATACTCCCGGCGAAACCCTGATGACTGGGCCGCCCAGCTGCGAGCGATGATCCAGCACGACATTACGCGTCGGTTCGGTGGATCCTGGGAAAAAACCGCTGCGGCGATCCGCGCCCAGCTGCTCGTGGTGGTGGCCATGCAGGATCACATGGTGAATCCACAGCCGTCGATCAAACTGGCTGAGTTGTTGAAAGCGCGGCTGCTGAAGCTGGAAAGCGATTGTGGACACCTGGCCACGAACTGCGAACAGAGTCGCATCGCGCAAGCCCTGGCCGAGTTCCTTAGGCAATAGCGCGGCGTAAGTCCGGCACCGCGGGGACAACGCTACGCGCGGCAGCTAGGGAACCTAGTAACGAGCACTGGTTGCGCGCCCGCGGGTATCTCCCCGCAGCCAAATGTACAACGGAGCGTGCGGCTCCGGCGAGGGCCAGGGTAGAACCACACGCAAGCGCTGGCGAAGGCCGTCCGATGAGACAGGCACCGGAAGCTCCGTTACCGGCATGCCGTCCTCAGCAGTCCAACCCACACGTTCGATCACTTCGAGGCCGCTGCCCTCGATCACTCCTATGTAGCGGCCTGGCCCTGCTTGCTCGGCTGTCAAGTGGAAGCGCTCGATGCGTGGCACAGCCACCAAGCGCCCTAATTCGTACGGATCGGAGCGACCTTGCATCGGCGTCTCGAGGATCACTTGCAGGCGACAACCAGGCTGTCCCACCCGAGCAGCGTCTAGCGAAAGGAACAGCTCGCCCGGTCCGCTTGAGCGGACGTGCAAACCCGAGCTGGTCTCGCCCGGTCTGGCACGGATCGTCTGAAGAGCTAGATCTCGCTCCACACAGCTGACTTCCAGGATGGGCGTTGCATGCAATGGTTCCGCTCGTACAGTGGCGACGATCGCCGCGCCGAGCGGGAGCTCCCCTGGCGCCAGCTCCACGCCCACAGACTCCGGCAGTGACAGCTTCACGACCAAGATTCGTGGTCGCGGCGGAAGCACCTCTACAGCCGCTGGAATCTCCAACCAGCGACTCAGCCCTTCGACCTGAATGGCTGCATTCAGCTTCGAGCCCACAGCTAGCGTCGGCTCCAGCTCAATGCGCGCAGTGCGTTGTGATGGGTCCCCAGCCGCGTCCAACTCCACTCGAGCCCGGTCGACACGCAGAGCCACGATCCGGTCGAGACCGCGACCCCGCAAGACCACTCGTTGTGCCCCTTCGCCCGCGTTGACGCGCACCGGCAGGTTTTCCAACACCGGATGAGGTGGCAGGATCCGTACCTGCACATCCTCCTGCACCCCGCCGGCCATGTGCAACCGTAGGCGGTACTCTCCCGCCGGCAACTGCGAAGTGTCGAGGCGAAGCGTGAGCTCCCGCTGTTCCCCCTTACCGAAACCCGCCGCAAGTCTAAAGGGTACTTCCCGAATCGAGGGCTCTTCGGCTTGGCGGCCCCACAGCTCGACTCGTTCCGTGAACTGGAAGTCGCACCCGGTGAGTTTCACGCTCACTACACCCGAGCCAGTCACCAGAGCATCGGCAGAATCCGGATCCAGTTGAGCACTGCCCCGGCAACCGGGCTCACGCACTGCAAGCTGACCCTGCACGGAAAACTCTTCCCAGTCCCATAGGGCTGCGAGCCGGTAGTCATCGGGCGGTACAGTGCATTCCCGCAAATCCAGCTCCAACGCCTGGGATTGCGGCAACAAGTTGACTTTTATGGGATACCGGCCCTTGTCGTTGCGCAATTCCCAATGGTGGGCACGATGCAGATGCCGCCACTCACCGCGCTCTAGCTGCACCGGCAGTCGCGTAATCGCTCCAGAGGCTACGTACGCTGGCCCGCCAAGCACGAGCCGCGGCGCATCCTGATCGGGCAGTCGCGCAGCCCAAATGTACGCCATGCGCCCTCGCTCTTGGCGCGTCGCGCGAGACACGCACAGGGTCATGACCCCTGGCTTGCTGTGCTGCACCAGTGCCGACCGGAACGTCGTATTGGGGAAGAGCAGCCGTGTCAAGTTCACGAACAAGCCCGCTCCGCCTGCCGCCAAGCCTACAGGTGTGCCCCAGAGCATTCCTGCAATCGATGAAGCCAGCATGGCCGACTGACGCATGCGTTGCTCCGGTTCGGGGGCCAGCGGATCGTATGCGGCCAGTGCAGGATTTAGCGTGCGCAAAAGGACGTTGAGTTGCTCCTCCACGGGCGCATCGCGCCGCAACTGAGGCACCGGTCGCCCGAAAGCCGCAGCGAAGCCCTCCAGGGCCGCGCCGAGATTTTCCGTTGCGCTGGGACTACGGTCCCAGGCCGCGATCGCTTCGAGCAACCTCTCGGCTTGCGTGGTTTGTTCGGCATAGTCAGCGAGCTGCTCCAAGAGCTCGCGGTCCTTCATCACCAGCGAGGAGAGTTTTTTCGCGTCCAACCCACTGGGCCCGTACACTAAGGCGACAACGGAGGTCCGAAACGGAACTTCCCAACGCTGCGACGAGCCGGCCGGCTTGGGCTCAGTCACCACCAGAGCGTCGTTCCCGTCGCGAGATGCGAAAACGATGCTGACCCGTCCTTCCGGACTCTTGCCTCCCGCCCGAGTCACCGGGTGATAGACTAGGCGATCACCAGGCCTCAACCGGCTCACTCCATGGAGCCCTCGTGCCTGCCCTCCCTCAGCGGGTTCTACGAGCAATTGGAAGCTGAGCTGCGGAACCCCTGCAGAACAAACGGGTGCAGCCGCCAGCCGACTACACGCCCCTACTAAGCTCCCGCCAATCGCGGCCGTCCAAATCACCCGCAAACACAGCGCAAGCATAGCTGGCTAGGATCCTACCCATAAGCTACCCGAGACGCTGAGCTGCCTGCTTCGGGGGCAATCACACCTCAGCGTGAACCGTTCTAAGTTGTTTAGAAGAGCATGAGGCACCTGACAACA
Organism: Acidobacteriota bacterium; assembly: GCA_030550335.1. Lineage (GTDB taxonomy): Bacteria > Acidobacteriota > Terriglobia > Bryobacterales > Bryobacteraceae > JAUQPO01. The sequence goes on along the minus strand of JAUQPO010000080.1, from coordinate 538 downwards.
AGGGTTCGACTGAGTTCTCTCCTCTTGACGGTTCTGTGCTTGTGCGCCCTTGTGGGAACAGCAGCCCAGCAAGTCTCCGACGACGAGATCTACGACCGAGTGCGCGTGCGGTTGGCGGGCGACCGTGACGTAGGCGGTTCACGGATTGAGGTCACCGTAGAGCAAGGGGTCGTGACGTTACGAGGCACAGTGCCTAAAGAGAAAATCCGTCAAAAAGCGGAGAAGCTGGCGAAGGGGGTTCGCGGTGTGCGAAAGGTCGTGAATGAATTGACGGTCAGCCCGCGTTAGAGGCGGAAGCCCGGCTCTGGCGAATCTCAACGGCCTGCGGGCATGGTCGAGGAGTAGGATCGCCACCAATGCACCGAGTGCCAGCTGACATGCTCCGTTAGTACCTTCCGAACACCCTGCTTCCGCCAGGGGATATGGCCCGACTAAAATCTTCCGACCGTAGCCTCTTTGTCCAAATTGATTTGCCCAGACAGCCCAGCGAGCAAACACCCCTCAGTCCCGCATAGGGCACCCCCGCTCACCATTGCCA
>JAUQPO010000079.1 GCA_030550335.1 Acidobacteriota bacterium | reverse complement strand
CGGTCGCCATGCGGGTAATTGGAGCCGAGCCTGGTTGTCCGCGGCCAAGTCATCGCGGACGTCGAGTTGGATCTCCAGCAGACCTGCAGCGTTCGTTCGCAGCAGCAACTGATGTTCGACCACCTGGCCGCCTGGGATTCTCAATCGGGCTTGGCCAGCGGGTGCCTCGGCGAAGCGCGCAAACAAATCTACAGAGGTAGGCGCGGGGGAATAGTTTCTCAGGGCTACCAGGATCTGCCAACCTTCCGTAGTCCCACCGACGCGTCGGGCTGCGAGTCGAGTGATGCCTACGTTGCGCCACGGGCGTGGTTGAACGGGAATCCAGCGGACCGCAGGGGGCAGGTGTTCGGGCTTGGCGTCGTCCCTGATGTAGCCGGGTGTGATGACCACTATCTCACCGGGCGACCGGCTGTGTCGTTCCAAAGCCTGTTGGGCGAACTCCAGTGCCGAGCGCAAAGCAAAGGCGCTCGGGCGGACCCGCAAACCTCGCAACGCCAGCTGGACAACTTGCCGGTCGCCTTCGAAGCTGGTCAATGCGATGGGTATGGCTGCTGCCTCGACCACTAAAACCCGGTCTTGCGGTGGAAGCGAAGAGACGTAACGCCAGGCTAGCTGGCGAGCGACCTCGAGCAGTGGGGTTTTTTCCGGCCTGCTCGCCATCCAGGCCGAAGTGTCGATGAGCACCACATGGTCTCGGGGCGTGCGTCCTCCAGGCTTAAGAAGTATCCCGGCGGAAGCGAGCACGAGCAGCGTGGTAGCAAGCAGTTGCAGTAGCAGAGACCAAAGCTCTGTTACGCGCCAACGCTGCTGCACGGGGCGACCCGGGCAAAGCTGGGACCACAGTTTCAGTGAGGGTACGAGCACGCGCCGGCGCGAGCGACCCCACAAGTAGGGCAAAATGACTAGAACCGCCGCCAGGGTGGCGAGGATCAACGCCGTGGCCAGATTGAGAACCGTGAATGACATCTAGCCTACAGCACCCAGTTCGAACAGCGGCCCGAAGATGACCCGCTCTAGAGGCAGGGAGGTGGAAAGTCCTACATACCGGCCGCCGGTTCGGCGTGCGACCCGTTCTAACCCCTTCTGGAATTCTTCGAAAGCCAGCGCATAAGCGCGACACAAGTTTTCGTCGATTTCGATCAAGTACTGCTGGGCCGTTTCGGCGTCCACCAATTCCATCAAGCCTCGCCAGTTGGGGAATCGCTCAGCGTCGTCCCACAGGTGGATCAGGAGCAATTCATGCCCCGCTTGGGCCAAATGTTCCAGCGGGCCACAGCAGTCGTCTTCGCTGAGGAAATCGGAGATAAAAATGAGCAGGCCTTTCGTGGCCGCCTCGTCCAGCAGCCGCCGCGCCACGCGGGCGAAGTTAGTCAGACCGTGAGGTCTCAACGCAGTCAGCACGTCGACGACGCGACCGAACTGGTGACGACCGCCGGCGCACACATGGGCCTCACCGAGATCCTCGGAAAACGGTATGAGCCAGACAGTTTGGAGACGAACCAGAGCGATATAGCCGAGCGCTGCGGCCAGGCGGCGGGCGTACTGGAACTTGCTGCGGTTATTGGTGGCCATGGACGCGCTGCAGTCAACAAGTAACCGCACAGGCACGCGGGGTTCACTGTGAAACAGCTTCAGAAAGAGCTTCTCGAAGCGCAGGTAGGCTCGCCAGTTGATCCGTCGCAGATCGTCTCCAGGGTAGAACTGCCGGTGATCGAGGAAATCCTGACCAATGCCCGCGTAGCGTGAAGTGAGCTGACCTCCGACCAAGCCAGCGAAAGACTTGTCCCACTTGAGCGCCAGGTATTCGAGCTTACGGAGCAGTGAGGCTTCAATCAGGGGCTCAGCCACCTTCTCCCCTCAGTATAGACCCCTGGATTCAGAGGCCGGGCTCAAGCATACCAGGCGGAGCGCCCCTCAGGCCACAGTCGGAATACTTTCGAGGATCCCCGTGAGAATAGAGTCGGCAGTCTGAGCATCAGCGTGGGCGTCGAAATTCAGAATGATCCGGTGCCGCAACACAGGAAGCGCCAGGTGCCGCACGTCGTCCACGCTTACGTGGTAACGACCCCTGAGTAACGCCAAAGCACGCCCGCATTCCACCAGCGCTTGCGCCCCCCTAGGCGAGCTCCCGTACCGGATGTATTTGCGAGCCAGTTCGTGGGCATGGGGACTATCGGGTTGGGTGGCCAGCACTAGATCGATAGCGTATTCCTTAACATGCTGGGCGACGAGGATCTCCCGGCATACTTGGCGGGCTTCGAGCACCTGCTCCCGTGTCATGACACGCTGGAGCTCCACCGGCTCCGGCCGACTCGTCCGGTCCACGATTTCCAGCAACTCCTCTCGCGACGGGTAGCGGACCACAATCTTCATCAAGAAGCGATCTAACTGCGCTTCCGGCAAGGGGTAGGTTCCTTCCATTTCAATAGGGTTCTGCGTAGCCATGACCAGGAACGGCTGTTCCAGTTCGTGGCTGCTCGTGCCGCTGGTTACCGTCTTTTCTTGCATGGCTTCGAGCAACGCGGACTGGGTCTTTGGCGTTGCTCGGTTGATCTCGTCAGCCAGCACCAGGTGAGCAAAGATCGGGCCCGGCTGGAACCGTAAGGTTTTGTTTCCTTGAGCATCTGTGTGGATGACCATGCTGCCCACGATGTCGGCGGGCATGAGGTCAGGAGTGAACTGGATACGGGAGTACTTCAGGTCGAGTACACGGGCCAGGGTCCGCAGCAAAGTGGTCTTACCGAGGCCGGGCACTCCCTCCAACAACACGTGTCCGCCCGCTAAAAGACAGACCAGGACTCCCTCGACCGCGTCGTCTTGGCCTACGATGACCTTGGCGATTTCTTCGCGGACCCTACGCAGCAGTCCTGCGCTCCGCTGGAGGCGTGTTTCTAGGGACACACTCCCATTTTAGGAAAGCCACTTGAAGAGCCCTGCGGCAAGCTAGTCAGATACCTCTTGAGCAAGCCTTCGGCCGTAAAAGCTAGCCAGGCAAGCAACCGCTTCAGTCATTTGTGCCAGGGCCAGTCGGCTTTGTGCTTCCGAGAACGGCCGGGTTATCCACAGCCATAGGCTCGCCAACCGGTAGTACGCTCGCAGGAGGAGCTCATCCACCTCCGATCCAGCCAGCCCCAGCGTCTGGGCTTTGCGCAGTAGCGCCTGCAAGCGCTCGTAATCGCGCTCCAAACGCTTGTGGAGTTCATCGAGTTTCGCTGGGTGGGCTTGCCCAAGCTCAGCAGCAACAGCCGGAAACTGTAAGTTGTGCTCCGCGGCGACGATTGGTGCGTATTGGTCTATGGGCTCGGCCTGGAGGATCAGCAGGGCCACATAGCGGAGCCAATAAAGGAAGGCTGCTGCGGAAACCGCCAGGATCAAAATGCTCAGGATCACGTCAGCTGTAGCCCCCTTGTGTGTTCGTTCTCGATCTTACGTTTTGCTCGGACGGCCGACAATAGAGCGAAGCTCTTATTTGGCTCTCGGTGTGGTGCCTTGTGGACCGATTTCAGGCGTTTCGCCGATCCTCGATTCGGGAAAGACCATGGCCGCAGGCCGCCCGTGCAGCTCGGGACGTTCAGCGTAGAACAGCTGGGCATATGTGGCGGTAATATACTCCGACCGCTCAAAACCGAGCTCTTGCGCCACACGGTCGATCCAGTCCGGAGGGCCTTCCAACTCCAGGAAGGTGCCGATGGGGGTTTCATCCAGCAGCACGTGTCCCGGATCTCCAGGTCGCGAGTACTCGGTTCGGAACTTCTCGTAGCGGAACACAGGCTCAAAGCCCAACTGCTCCAGGATCGCCGTCATGCTAGCTGCGCTACCAATGGTCACCTCCAACTCCGGTCGGACCTTGTAGTGATGATCCGTGCCGCGGGCTTTGAACGTTAGAATCGCTTGGTCGTTGTACGTCCTGACGCGCAGCAGCTGTCCTCGCTGTTGCAGATCGCGGCTCGGGGTATCGTACACTATGTTCGATTCGAAAGCCCTGGGGCTGGCGGGTTGGAACCCGCAGCGCTGGAGCCGGTTGCGGCCGTCAGCAGCGCTGGGGACGCGGAGTTTGATCTCAACTTCGTAATTCCATTCACCCGCCATGGGCTACCATGAATACTAGCGCGCCCGTAGCTCAGGTGGATAGAGCGGCTGGCTTCGAACCAGCAGGCCGGGGGTTCGAATCCCTCCGGGCGCGCCAGGGGTTGTCTCTGCGTTTTGGCCCAGAGCTAATCTGCCGGAGCGTCGATGGGCCTTGCGGCAAGCCATCGGCGAAGGATAGACTCAAAACTTACATAAGCTTCGGCTCCCAGCAAAGGCCAAGGAGGAAGGGTGCATGGCGAATATGTCGGATTTGACCCGCCGGGACGTGGTGAAAATGGCTGGAGCGACGGGGGTAGCAATGGCCACCCAGCTGGGTGGTGCTCCTGCGATCCACAAGGTCAGGGCGGCCAATGAAGTGGTCAATTACGCAGTCATTGGGACCGGTGGCCGCGGCACGTATCTGATCCGCCACATGAACGGTATTGAGGGATGCCGGTGTGTGGCGGTCTGCGACGTGCTCGATGAAGCGCTGAAGCAGGGGATCGAAGCTTCTAAGGACAAGCCCAAGCCTTACAAAGACTATCGGGAAGTCTTGGCGCGCCAGGACGTGGACGCAGTCATCATCACCGTGCCTCTGTACCTGCATTTTCCGATTACCCGGGATGCCTTGATCGCCGGTAAGCATGTGTTTTGCGAGAAGAGCTTAGTGTTCAAGCCAGCCGAGGTCCACGCCCTGCGCAAGCTTTACGCGCAGCATTCCAAGCAAGTCCTGCAAGTGGGTCTGCAACGGCGCTACAGCCGTTTCTACCAGACTGCCAAGCAAATGATCGAAAAGGGCCTGCTGGGTGAAGTGACTCATATTCGTGCCCAATGGCATCGGAATCCGGGCTGGCGCATGCGCAAGTATCCTACGCGGCAACGGGAGCGTAACTGGCGGCTGTTTCGTGAATTCTCCGGCGGGCTTACAGCAGAGCTGGCTTCCCACCAGATTGACGTGGCCTCCTGGATGTTCGGCATGCACCCGGAGATGGTCGTGGGCGTAGGTGGCCTCGATTTCATGCGCGACGGCCGCGATGTTTACGACAACATCCAGTTCATCATGACCTACCCCAAGGGCCGCAAACTGATGTACTCGGCCATCTCGACCAACAGACACCTGTCGTTGTTCTACAGCCAGCGGACCGAGTTCGGCGAAATCATCATGGGCACTGAGGGCACCATCCACATCACCGTGGGCACCGATAACGAGCCGGCATTTGGCTTGTGGTTCTACGAACCACGGCCTGAGGACCTGCGTCAGGCTCAGGCGGCTGCTCAGAAGCCAGCTATCGCTGGAGCCACATTGGCGACAACGGGGAGAGGCGTCCGGGGCATTCCGATCCTCCTGGCTGAAGATCAAATCACGGGTAAGGAGTCATTCCTGGCTCGGGAGCTGAAATATGCCCGGCTTTGGTTGTACCAGAAGGGCATCATGGTTCCCCAGGAGCGGAATCCAGTCGACACGCAGATGGAGAGCTTCTTCGACTGTGTGCGCACCGGGAAGCGCCCGTTGGCCGACATTGAAGTCGGCCTGCAGGATTCCATCGCCGTCATTTTGACTAACCTGGCTATGGACGAAGGCCGGCGCGTTTACTTCTCTGAGATCGAGAATATGGGGCGGGACGAGGCGGATGCCCTGCTGAAGACCTCCCTGTAGAGCTGTCCGGGTGAATCCTTCGGCCTCAAGTTTGCATCTTGGTGTGTGGAGTATCTGAATGGCGACAACCTACCTACTCGAATTGACCGACGCGAATTTCGATCAAGAGGTCTTGCAGTCGGACCTGCCCGTCCTGGTGGATTTCTGGGCCGAATGGTGTGGCCCGTGCCGCATGATCGCGCCCTTCGTCGAAGAGATCGCAGCTCAGTATGCAGGCCGCCTCAAAGTCGGCAAGCTGAACGTGGACTACAATGGCGCCACTGCGATGCGCTACAACATTCGTGGCATTCCCACGTTGCTACTGTTCAAAGGGGGCCGTATAGTGGCGCAGCGTGTCGGGGCTATCCCCAAGTCCGAGATTGAGCGGATGATACTGCCGCACTTGGGCTAGTGCCTCGGCCGCGCTCGATGCTCGCTGGGGACAAGCGCGGGCAGCTTGGAGGCAGTCGAACATTGTGTGCCACGATTACCTCTTCAGTGGTGGTAACCCGCTGGAAGGGCTAGTAGCGTAAGATCACGCCGGGGTGACGCGTCTCGGCTGGTCAGCTAAAGCCATCTCCGAGCTACAGCAACCACGCGGGAAGGCTCCATCGCTTGGTCAGGCCAGAGCCGAGCTTTCCGGAGGGACACGTAGGCGCGAAGCGAGACCTCCGGGAAGAAGCCTGCGAATGCGACGATATAGCGAGTGCGCTCCCGATGGGACTCGTTTGCTTTGCTGGGCGGCCTTGTTGCAGACAGGATTAACGCGATCCAGCTGGCGGGCTGGCGCTCGATTGCCGAATGCGCTCGGCTATCAGGCGGGCGCGTTTGCGAGCGATGTTCAGGTAGGTCTCGTCTTCTGCGATCCGATCCAGTAGCGGCAAAAGTTGAGGTGCTCCCACCAGCCGCTCGCGCTCGGCCAGGATCTGAATCTGAAGGAGGACCTGGTGTGCGCCGAGCTTGTCGAAGTCTAGGCAGCGTTGCAGGCGAGCCAAGGCTTGTTGAGTCTCGGTGATGCGTGCGAACCAATCCGCCAGGAGTCGTGCTTCGGGGATGCGGGAGTAGTGGAACTGGACCTCCTGTACCTGCCCTCCGGCCTCGTAACGGAAGGTTTTTAGTCCTACGTTGCCCACCTTGACGTTAGCATCCAGCGGTTTGCGGAAGTAATCTAGCCGCTTGGCGAGGTCGAAAATCGCATCCACTTCGTGTGGGAGCAGACGAAAGGCTGTGCCCCCCTCTTCGTCCGGAGATTCGCGATATACCCCCTGGCCGTCCCGCTCCACTGCGATCCATACGTAAGCGGGTTGGCTTCCTGGCTGCTCCCGGCTGTAGACGATCCGCGGCTCTGCGCCCCACACCGCACTGCCAGCCGCCCACAGAGCCAACCATGCCTTCATTTGCCAGAACCCTCAGAGTGTTCCGCTAGCACCTACGCTATAGCCCGATCGCAACGCGTGGCACAGAGCGACTGCCAACGCATCACAAGCATCTTCGGCCACAGAAACCAAGCTCACACCCAACAACGCCTCGACCATATGCCTGACCTGTTCCTTGGTCGCCCGCCCATACCCAGTTACGCTGAGCTTGACCTGTGCGGGCGAGTATTCGGCATACGGGACACCTCGTTCGGCCAGGATCAACAAAGCGGCGCCCCGCGTGTGCGCCAACCGGAGAGCACTGCGCGCATTCTTGGCATGAAACACATCTTCAACCGCCGCTTCGTCGGGCCGAAACTGTTCGATGACTAGCCGGAGCTGGCGAGCGAACTCTAGCAGGCGTTCAGCCAGTGGCTCCCCTCGATTGAGATCGACCTGATCAGCCGCGATGAAGGTTGTGCCCTGGGCGTCTGCTTCCACTACTCCCCAACCGGCTGTTTCACTGCCACAATCGATGCCCAGGATACGCATGCGCCGCGCCGCTAGCTGGAGGCCATCAGTGCGGCCAGCTCCTGTTCGTCGATGTCGAAGTTCGAATAGACGTTCTGTACGTCGTCATGATCTTCCAGGGCCTCGCTAAGCTTCAGCATCGCGGCGGCGTTCTTGCCCTCCAACTTCACATAATTCTTCGGCACCCAGCCCACTTCAGCGGTATCGGGTTCGATGCCTGCGGCTTTCAGCGCTTCGACAACTGCCTCGTGTTGCTCGGGAGGGGCGATGACCTCCCAATGACTGCCCGTGTTGCGGATGTCATCGACCCCTACATCGAGGACGGCCGCCATCAGGTCGTCTTCTGTGGTTTTCTCAGCAGCGATTAAGACGTGGCTCTTGCGGTCGAACAACCACGCTACGCTGCCTTGCTCGGCCAGGTTCCCGCCATAACGAGAGAACAGATGGCGGATCTCCGCTACCGTACGGTTTCGATTGTCCGTGGCGCTGAGCACCAGGACCGCTGCACCACCAGGCCCGTACCCCTCCAGCATCACCTCTTCAAGCACACCGCCATCTTGAAGCTCGCCGGTGCCCCGCTTGATCGCTCGGATGATGTTCTCCTGCGGCACGTTGGCGGCTTTAGCGGCTGCAATCGCGGTTCGTAGCCTCGGGTTGCCTTCTGGGTCACCCCCGCCAAGACGAGCAGCAATGGTGATCTCGCGCAACAGCCGGGTAAAAAGGCGGCCGCGCCTGGCGTCTTGAACGGCCTTTTTGTGTTTGATCGTCGCCCATTTCGAATGGCCAGACATGACACCCTCTGCGCCGCTCAGTGGGAATTGACAGCGAGTTCCACCATGAGCATACCACAAGGCCACAGGACCACGGTTTCGGCCGGCGCAGGAGGGAGGACCTAAGTGCAGAGGAGAACTAGGCTCTGTACAGAACAGGGGGGATTGGGGTGGGCAGGCGAGGATACAGCAGCGGCCGAGGTGAGAGGGCTAACCACGGGCTCAACTCACCTCGGCCTGGGCATGAGGATTAGGGGATTGCTGCCAAGACATTCCCCACACTGGCCACAGCTCCCGACCGCCAGTACTTGACTCGGTAATAGAACGGTTGCCCCTTCGGTGCTTGAAGCGAAAAGCTACAACCGGCTGCGCAATCCACTCGAGCGGTCTCCGAGCCCAGTGACGGCGAGGCTCCGTATTCCAGGCTGGCTTGTTCTATTCCGATACCTGCTGGCCGCAACGTTATCCGGAACTGCACCACACCGGAAACGTTGAGCGTTCGGAAGGAGCCCTCTCTGGCCTGCCAGGGATCTTCTGGGCACGCTAAGCGGTAGTAGTAAGTTGTATCGGGCTGGAGCCCGGTGGCGACAAATTGCCGAGCTGGGCCACCTCCTCCGTCGACCTGGACTGCCACCGGGCTGTCGAAACTTGGAGAGTCGTCCAGTGTAATAGTGCAGGCAGCTCCGGAGGACGCAGTGTAACCGAGGATCACGGCGTTTGTGCCTGCAGTAACTGATGTGATCCGGCTGGGCGCGTAACGCGGTCGTAAGGCCCACTTCGGATCCACTAGGCTGCCCTGGCAGCCGACGAGTTTGGACTGTATGTTCGGAACGTTGTTTTGCTGGGAGAACCAACTGTAGACGTCCTCGAAGCGCGCCGGCCCGTATGCCAGTCCTTTGAAGAAAGTCAGGGCGCCTACGAAGTAGTGTGGATATCCGTCGGAAGGATCGCATAACGCCGACTGGTCACCGGAACTCCATCCTGCTTTCACCCGCACCTCGGGCCTATACAGTTGCAGGTGCTGCCTAGGCGTTTTCGGATGCTCCTGCTGGAGGTCCCACACCGGTATCCGATACGTGCAACACAAGTATCGGTTATGGTCGGGATGCCCCCCTACGGACAACGGCAAGCGCCCGAACCTACGGATTAGCGCGTCCACAGCAAACCCAAGTTCCCCCATCCGACCAACGACCGCATGAACGAAGCTGTACTGCCATGGGCTGTCTACCCGGGAAGCGTAGCTGGAGCTGGTTTCCGCCGTTTCCACCGAAACGTAAGCGTCATTGTCGTTAAGAAAGCCCAAAGGGTTGAACCCCCGCTTGTTCGGATCGGTGATCCGCCGCCAGCCGAAACAATAGGGGGTCACTTCCCTTCGCTCGGCCCCATAGTGGTTGTAAGCGCTGTAGCTGCGCCCCTCGTAGGATCCGGTGGTCACCGGGCAGGGGTTATCGGGTGGAGCGTTCACTAGGGGGTTGTAATAATCTCCCCGGAGGATCTGTTGACGTCCTTCCCATGCTTGGAGTGTCGCCTCCAGCTTGCCCAGCAGGTATTGCTTTTCCAGTTGGTCGTCTGGGCTGGCAAACACGCCGTGAGAGATCGTCCGCGTTGCCCAAGCTACCCCTCGCGTTTGCTGCTCCTGGGACACGATGCCATAGGAACCATGCCGGCAGAAGGAATAGTCCAAGCATGGGTCCGAAAGAGCGATGTTGAACGCGCTCCAAAACTGGAGCTCTTCGAGGAAATACCACTCTCCGCTGAGGAGATAGGCGATGTAGCCGAACAGTGGCTGGTGAGCCAGGTCTACAGTCCATCCATGTGAGCTGCTAAGGGTTGCGACGGGTGGTGTAGCGTCGGCCCCACTGCTAAGGTTGCCTGAGGACCAGGCCGGGCGTGCCTCAACCGATACGATCCTTCCGAAAGCCGTATTCCCTTCGCGAGCGTCGTCGGGATCGTTTTTGGACGTCCCATCCCCGTCGAGATCCAGAAAATATCGGGTCGGGCTGGTTCCGACGTGACTTTCGCGGTAATGAATGGGGATGTGGCCGCTGACGTTAGCGTTGTCCCACACCTTGCGCCAGAGGTTGGGGTCGCCTGTGTAGAGGTACACCACTTCCCAACGGGGCACCAACCCGATCTCTGCGCGCCCACCGCTCGTCGGGAAGTATTTCGTCCAATTACAAGACCCACTGATGTCGCAGGCCGCTGGCGAGTAGCTGGAGAGTTCCCGTTGTATCTCATCGGCGTCCACCGTTAACTGGAGATCGTAGTTAGGGACGGCGCCGGTGGCAGTCAGGTACGGCAAATTATGATCGATGCGTATTGGCTGTGGTTCCTCCCCGTCCCAGAAGACCTTGCGCCAGCGGGTTCGCGCGTAATGCGTAACATCTGTTTTGGAGTACCGTAGCTGATTCCCATTCGAGCCGCTGCGCAGGGCCAGATTGTAGTGCTGGTCCTGCAGGTGGGTTACCCACACGTTCTCTAGGATGTATTCGAGCCGGACGCCCGGCCAACCGGCATAGAACGTGAGTACGAAGATGGGGTGCAGACTTCTGTGCTCGGTGTCCTCTGTCCAAGTGGCTGTGCTGTAGTCCCCGCTACAGTTTGCCGTGCAGCGCCAACCGAAGTCGTACACTCGCTCGGGCGAGCGATCCTCCGCGATCACCGTGGTCACCACTGGCCCCCTAAGCCAGTAACGGAAATGACCCTGCCCGAGCATGGTGCGAGCAGAAACCTGCTTCGTGACCCCTTGCGTAACCTCCATGACTGCCCCCCAGCTCTGGGCGAGCATCGCCGATTGATCTAAAGCTGCAGCCAGGCACGTTTCGGCCGAACCTAATGAACACGGGTTCGGGTCGTCCACGAAATCCACCGTGACTTGCCCATTCGGTGGCAAGTCGACCTTGAAGCTGATGATGGCGTGCCGTAGGCTGCCAGGCCCAGGCCCGGTGGCCACTCCTCCACCCGTGTACGTCCCATTGCCCGCGGAGCCTTGAAGCAAGAACTTGTTCGGTGTCAGCCGCGTGATTTTCCACGTACCATTGGCGGCAGTGTTGCCTTGGACGCCAGTGATCTTGACCACGTCACCTGACTGGAACCCATGGTTAGGGCATTCGATGACGATCGGGGCTTCGTTGCTCGCGTTAGTAATCTGGCAGGAGGCCCGACCATCCCGCCACCGAGTTTTCACATCGCACTGCCATGCTGCAGGCACCTGGCCATTAACCCTTGGCTTGGCGTAGTGAGCGATCTCCCCGCGGGCAAAGACGCGACTGATGGTTACCGGGCGTGCTGGCTGGCCCGCGCCCGTCAACTCGTAAAGCTTGACTGCATTGGGAAGCGAATCCCCTGGTAGGGTTCGAACTGCGACGAATCCTAGCCATACCCAGGCAGGAATCGCCATCCGCAATGGTCGCATGATCTTAACCCTCTCCGACACGACAATCCTCCTCTTCTTTTGCTGGGGAAGTTGGCTTGACCCTTCAGCCTAAGTTAGGGGTTCCCGAGAGAATGCTTCGAAGTCGCCCGATTGGGCTCCGGTCCCTTTTTGCATCACCTCCATCACGGAGTACAACGGGCGGCTCCGCTGACGGAGCCAAGATTAGGATCGCGGTTGGCCACGTTGTAATAAGTATTGCCACTTGCCGAACCCAACCCGGACGTGCCCGTCGTTTCGTAGTTCAAATTCTCTGAATGATGATTGGACACAGTTGCTCCAGACAGATGGGTAGTGGCCGACAAGCGGAAGCCAGTGCCGAATGGGCCAACCCCGCATGTTTTGACGGAGTTGCCTATGAATCGGGAGGCCCCCATGTACCCATAGACAGCAAACCCCCAGTACGCACTCAGCCCGCTGACCCGCAGCTCGCACGAGTTGTTTTCGAAGGTGACTGGGCTGTCGGGGGCGTCGAGCTTGAAACAACGCCAGGTTGTAACTCCATCGTCTGGCTTTGAACTTTGTCGCAAAATGGTATTGTTCCGGAAGACCGAACCACCGTAGTAGTTGGGAATCATGGTGATGGCCGCCGTAACTGTGTCAACAATCAGGTTGTTCTCGACGATCGTGTTCTGGTTGTTGCCGCCGGCTGCGTTGGAGAAA
>JAUQPO010000078.1 GCA_030550335.1 Acidobacteriota bacterium | reverse complement strand
CACGGTCAGTACCGGGAAAGGTTGTGGCCCGGGGGTTGACCCTCCCGGCTTCAAGTGAACAGCTTTCGCAGCTGCTCGGGAGTCGGTGAGGCGGCGCACCGAGACCAGTGCTGCACTCTGTTCCGCCGTTGGACGGCAATAGAATCACCGCTTGTTTTTCGGAGTGAGGGCCCGAACAGCGGTTACCCGTTGACGGGTCCAACTGCCAGAGCTGCGCTTCGGCATGCTGCTCTGCACGAACCGCACCGGCATGCAATTGCAAATTCTTGTGCCCGGTAATGCCCTTGGGCTGTCTTAACCTTGTCTGCTACATCTAAATGCACGCCTCGACGTCGAGGGCCAACGCGGCTATAGCGGGGGCGTCATGAAAAGGGGGCTCGTAGCGGCTACTGCTGTGCTCGGGTAAGTGGATATCGAGTGGAGTGAACGCGTGGAGCGCCAGCGACACGCTAGCGGCGAGAACTCCAAGCAAGGCAACTAGGCGCCTAAGTCGCCTAAGGACCCGTGGAACGACGGATCACGGTGGCCACGAAGGCGGATAGGTTGTGTTTCATCAGGGATCACTGACTCGGATTTTCGTCAGGAGACGAAACGTCGCAAGCGACTGTGGCCGAGGCGCACGTTCAATGTCAGGCAGCTATCGTTGGAAGTTGACACACTGGGGCATGGGCCCTACAAACGCTGGCCAACGTAGCGGTCAAGGGCTCAGGCGAACTTAGCTCCACGCAGGTTTCTCGAACCAGACGCCCAAAGGCTCGTGTAGTGGCTAAAGGTGATACTCGCAGTACAAGGCGCGAGCTACTGAGTAAGGAATCTCCTGGGTTTCTGCAATTTGGCCGGGGCCAGCTGAGCGGAGTGACCTGAAGGATGGCCCGAAAAGGCAAAGCCTAGTGCGGGCACGGCACACCCAAATACGACTGGGCGGCATCGAGGCAAGCGCAGGGGCGAAAGATAGATAGGGTTGGAGCGGGTTGACTGGATGCCCGCATGGAGCTCAGCCCAGATCCCAACTTCGGGTTGTAGGCTGCTATGGAGTTGAGGGCTCGTAGAAGCTAAGGATGTTGCCACCCTGTTTAACTTCCCGGGTCCGAGTGTAAAACCCATATCGATGGTGAAGTGCAACTTCGGCCGCGTGTTGCACAATCACTAGGCCGAATTGATCAGCTCGGAGTGATCGCAGCACCCGGTCGTACTCTTGCTCATATGAGTACGGTGGGTCCATGAAGAGGATATCGGCTTTCAGCTGTGGCAGGACAGATGCGGTCTTGCGCCGGATGATACGGTAGCCCTCCCGCACGCCAATTTTACGCAGGTTTTCTTCAATCACCGCTGCAGCCCGCGGATCAGCTTCGACGAAGATCACTTCGCGGGCCCCGCGGCTGAGGGCTTCAATCCCAACGGCGCCACTGCCGGCATAAGCGTCTACGAAAACGGCTCCTTCGACCAAGGGTGCAAGGATGTCGAACAGGCTTTGGCGGAGCCGGTCAGGCGTCGGCCGAACGCGATTCCCCGGAAGTGTTTTCAGGGTTCGCCCGCGGAATCGCCCGCCGATGACTCGCATTAGGCGACCTCGATCAGTCCATAGCGGCGTTGCCAGTGACGCTGGATGTAATGGATCGCTCTTTTGAGTTCCTCTCGTGAGGGCGGGTGGTTGACAAAGGCTTCAGCTTCACGGCGCGCCAGCTCTAGCAGCTCCTGGTCCCGGATGAGGTTTCCGACCCGGAACACAGGCAATCCAGACTGCCGTGTGCCAAAGAATTCCCCAGGGCCGCGGAGCCTCAGGTCCACTTCGGCGATGCGGAACCCATCGGTGGTCTCGACCATGGTGCGAATCCGCTCGCGAGCGGCGTCCCCTAAACGCGAGGTAACCAGAATGCAGTAGCTCTGGGCCGAGCCCCGCCCGACCCGTCCGCGCAGCTGGTGCAGCTGCGCCAGGCCAAACCGTTCGGCATGCTCGATGACCATTACTGTGGCGTTCGGGACATCCACACCCACCTCGATCACGGTCGTGCAGACCAGGATTTGGATCTCGCCTCGCTTGAACTGATCCATCACCATCTCGCGTTCTTCCGCGCCCATACGGCCATGCAGCAAGCCTACTCGTAAGTCCGGAAACACTCGCTGGGAAAGGTGCTCGTAGGTTTGTTCAGCTGCCTTCAGAGAGGAATCCTCTGACTCTTCGATCACGGGGCAGACAATGTACGCCTGATGGCCCTTCTCCACCTCGCGACGGACAAAACTGTAGACGCGTTCGATCTGGTCTTCGGTGACGTGGTAGGTCTTGACAGGCTTGCGGCCTGGCGGCAGTTCGTCGATGATCGATACGTCCAGATCTCCATAAATCGTCAGTGCCAGCGTGCGGGGGATGGGGGTAGCGGTCATGACCAGGACGTCTGGCGCCGTGGCCTTCTGCATCAGTTTCTGTCGTTGGATCACTCCGAAGCGGTGCTGCTCGTCAATGATGACCAACCCCAGTTTGTGGAACTGGACGTCTTCCTCGATCAAAGCATGTGTACCCACCACCAGTTGGAGGTCGCCGTATTTCAGCCTTTCTTTGACCCAACTCTTCTCCTTTGGCCGAAGCGAGCCGATCAGTAGGCCGATCCGGTACCCAAGCGGCTCCAGCAGACGGCGGAAATAGTAGAAGTGTTGGCTGGCTAAAATCTCGGTAGGCGCCAACACGGCCACTTGGTAGCCGTTCTCCATCGCGATGACCGCTGCCTCAGCTGCCACGAGCGTCTTGCCACTGCCCACGTCGCCTTGAAGTAGCCGGTTCATGGGGTGCTCGGATGCCATATCGCGGGCGATTTCACCGAGCACCCGCTTCTGGGCGGTCGTGGGTTTGAAGGGAAGCATCTTTTTAATCTGCTCGCGAATGCGGTCAGTCAGCTGGAACTGGATGCCGCGCTTCAACCGTGCTTTGCGACGCCGCAACACCAAGCCGCACTGCAGCCAGAAGAACTCTTCAAAGATCAGCCGGACTTGAGCGGGGCTGCGAAAGGCGTTGAGCAGCCGCAGGTCCTGCCCTTGGGGAGGGAAGTGAGCCTCGCGCAGGGCCTGATTGAGCTCGGGGAGTTCGAGCTTCCGGCGAAGATACTCTGGCAGCGGGTCTTCCAGATGGTCCAGGGACTCTAGAGCGTGATAGACCAGCGTGCGCAACACTCGGGTGGTTAGCTTGCCGATGGCCTGGTAGATGGGAACGATGCGGCCCACATGGAGCGATTCGGCCAACTCATCTTCTTCCCCGAAGACTTCGTACTCCGGATGGAGCATCACGAGCGCGCGCTCGTAATAATCCCACTCCACCTTGCCGTAGAGGGCAACCAGTTGCCCTGGCTCCAACACCTTTGCCAGGAACGGGCTATGGAACCATTTGGCGATGAGAACCTGACCCGATCCGTCCGATAGGGTCGCTTGGAAGAGCCCCAGGTCCCGCCTGGCTAAGCGCGGCATCTGACAGGAGTCGATCTCGGCGATCACCGTTGCCGTCTCGCCAGGAACGAGTTGGGAAATGGTTTTCACGTTGCTGCGGTCCTCGTACCGGAAGGGTAAGTAGAAGAGCAGGTCTTCGACCGTTCGTATGCCCTTTGACTCGAGGGTGCGGGCGCGAGGCGGCCCGACGCCTTTCACGTACCGAATCGAAGTGGTAAGATCCACGCAGAACCACAGTGTATAACGGCTTGCGAGGGTGGCCGGCGATCGATCGGATGAGCAGAGAGCCGGCTTGGCGAGTGGAGGATCTTTTGCCCACATCCACTTGGACGTAGGTTAGGGAGCGAGACTGATGAAGCTGAGAAACGTTGCCGTTTTCGTTTGTCTGTGGCTTGCACCCGCTCGGGCGGCGGAGTTGCGCTTGGGCATCATCGGCACAGATACATCCCACGTGATTGCTTTTACGCGAGCCTTTAATGGGCCGCCGGGGCCAGATCACGTCGAAGGGGCACGGGTGGTGGCGGCGTACAAAGGCGGCAGCCCGGACGTGGAAGCCAGTTATACACGGGTGGAAAAGTTTGCCGAAGAACTGCGAACCAAGTGGGGAGTGGAATTCGTCGATGACATCCCCACGCTTTGTCAGCGAGTCGATGCCATCCTGCTGGAAAGTGTCGATGGTCGGGTGCACCTGGAGCAAGCTCGGCAAGTGATCGCTGCGCGAAAGCCAATGTTCATTGACAAGCCCCTGGCGGCTACGTTGGAGGATGCCCGGGAAATCGCACGCTTGGCCAGGGAGGCTGACGTCGCTTGGTTCAGTTCGTCGTCGCTCCGGTGGAGTCCGATCGTGGACGCCTTACGGCCGCATGCGGAGGGCGCCAAAATGGTCATGACCTGGGGCCCAGGTCCGATTGAACCCCATCACACTTTGGAACTCAGCTGGTATGGCATTCACGCCATCGAGATGCTCTATGCGTTGATGGGCACCGGGTGTGTGGAGGTCAGCTGGATTGCTGCTCCGGACGCTGACGTGGTCGTCGGGCGCTGGAAGGATGGCCGGCTCGGCTCAGTTCACCTGGTGCGTCCTTATGCGAGTTACGGGGCTGTGGTGTTCCGCGCCAAGGAAGTCATTCCTGGGCCGCTAGACGTCAAAGTCAGCTATACGCCTATGTTGCAGAAGATCGTGGAATTCTTCCGCACCGGCGTTCCACCTGTACCCCACGAGGAAACGCTGGAAATCTTCGCTTTCATGGACGCTGCCCAGCGTAGCAAGCAAGCTGGCGGGCGTCCGATGGCGCTCCGTTGAGGGATGTAGGGAAGCTGGAGACCTCGTTCGAGCGGCGTTCCGCGCGCCCGAATACGCGCAAGGCGGAATTATCCTCCTCGTTTATTTTTCGACCGGGCGACCAGCGGCGGCCAACCGCGCCTGGGCCCTGCGCATCGCATTGATGGCCCGGGCTATATCGATCCCGGGTTCCGGATGGCGCAGCCGTTCCTCGGCCCGCTTGAGGGCGGCCAGAGCGCGTTCCACGTCGATTTCACCTGACGGCTCGGCTACATCGGCAAGCACACGGACCCGTTCCGGTCGCACCTCCACATAGCCACCGGAGACGGCGATTCGTTTCGTCTCGTTGCCGGTCACATACGACAGCACGCCGATACCAAGCTCAGCCAATAGGGGAGCATGCTCGGGCAGCACGCCTATATAGCCGTGGCTCGTGGGGATCTGCACCTCGCGGACCGGCTCGCTCACCAACAACCGGTCAGGTGTTGCGACCTCCAGCAAGATCGTTTCCATCATGGCGCTTCAGGCGGCCAGTTTGCGCAACCGCTCTGCCTCCTCCAGCACCTCGTCGATCGTCCCCTGCATGTAGAAGGCCTGCTCGGGAACGTCGTCGTGCTTGCCATCGACGATCTCCTTGAACCCGCGAATTGTCTCGCGCAACTCCACGTACTTGCCCGGCCGACCGGTGAACTGAGCCGCCACGTGGAAGGGTTGCGAGAGGAATTTCTGAATCTTCCTGGCGCGGGCGACGATCAGCTTATCTTCGTCGGACAGCTCATCGATGCCCAGGATGGCGATGATGTCTTGTAGGTCTTTGTAGCGTTGCAAGACCTGCTTGACGCGGATGGCCGTTTCGTAATGCTCCCAGCCCAAGATGCGTGGGTCGAGAATACGCGACGTGGACGCCAGTGGGTCGACCGCTGGGTAGATGCCCAGCTCGGCGATCGAGCGCGACAGCTGAGTGGTGGCGTCCAGGTGGGCAAAGGTGGTAGCGGGCGCAGGGTCTGTATAGTCGTCGGCCGGCACGTAAATCGCTTGAACCGAAGTGATCGAGCCTGTCTTCGTGGAGGTGATCCGCTCCTGAAGCTCGCCCAGCTCCGTGGCGAGGTTGGGCTGATAACCGACCGCTGACGGCATACGCCCGAGCAGCGCCGAAACCTCCGAACCCGCCTGCACGAAACGGAAGATGTTGTCGATGAACAGCAGCACGTCTTGGTGTTCCTCGTCGCGGAAGTATTCGGCCACAGTCAAAGCGGTAAGCCCGACACGAAGCCGGGCGCCGGGCGGCTCGGTCATCTGCCCGTAGATGAGGGCGACCTTCGATTTTCGCCAATCGCGCGGGTCCAGGATTCCCGCTTGTTGCATCTCGAGCCAGAGGTCGTTGCCCTCACGGGTACGTTCCCCCACGCCTCCGAATACCGACACACCGCCGTGTTTGAGGGCAACGTTGTGGATGAGCTCCATAATAATGACGGTTTTGCCGACGCCGGCCCCACCGAACAGCCCGATCTTGCCGCCCTTCAGGTAAGGCTCCAGCAGGTCAATGACTTTGATGCCCGTCTCGAACATCTGCAACTCGGTGGACTGCTCAGCAAGGCTCGGGGCCGGCCGGTGGATCGGGTAGCGTTTTTCGGTAAGGATCGGGCCCATGTGATCCACCGGTTCACCTAAGACGTTCATCACCCGTCCCAGGGTTTGAGGTCCCACCGGCACGGTGATCGGTCCGCCTAGACTGACAGCCTTCATACCTCGCACAAGACCCTCGGTGGGTTTCAACGCGATGGTCCGCACCCGGCCCCCACCGAGGTGCTGGGCGACTTCCACGACAATGTCAATTGGGACAGGGACGTTGAAGCCCTCGCTGGTGATTCGCACGGCGGTCAGCAAGGGTGGGGCTTCGCCCTCGGCAAACTGAATATCGACGGCGGGGCCTGCGACTTGTATGACTTTCCCGACCGGTTGCCCGTTCTCTAAAGCCATGGCTCGCTCCTTCTCATTCCAGCGCTGCTGCGCCAGTGACGACCTCGATCAGCTCCCGGGTGATGCTGGTCTGTCGCACTCGGTTCATGTAAATCGTGAGTTTTTCGATTAATTCACCCGCGTTCGTCGTTGCGGCATCCATGGCGGTCATCCGCGCCGCATGCTCGGCCGCAGTCGATTCCAGCACCGCATGGTACAACGCCAAGCGCACATACTTTGGCAGCAAGCTCTCCAACAACTGGCGCGGCGACTGCTCGAAGATGTACTCCCGCTGTTCGGTCTCCTCGGGGATCTCGATGGGCAGTACGCGCATCACTACCGGCTTCTGCGAAAGCATGCTCTTGAACTCGTTGTAGAGCAGGTACACCGCGTCGGTCTGTTGCGTGGCGTACCGCTCGATCAGCCGATCCGCGATCGGAGCCACATCGCTATACATCGCCCGTCCAGCCAGGCCCACGTGAGCCCCGCTCAGGGGTACGTCTCGCTTGCGGAAATAGTCCCGGCCTTTACGACCGATCGCCTCAATCACGACCTCGCTCTCGTGGTGGCTAGCCAGGAATTGCTCAGCCTGCCGGTTCAGATTGGAATTGAATGCGCCGGCTAGACCCCGGTCCGCAGTAATCAGCACCAGCTGGATGCGTTGCTCGGGCCGACGCACCAGCAGGGGATGATGGAAGAGCTCCTCGTCACTGCGGAGCGCCGCGCCCACGCTCCCCACCAACTCGCGTAGGATCCGGGCATACGGCCGAGCTGCAATGACCCGATCTTGGGCACGCCGCAACCTTGCGGCGGAGATCATCTTCATGGCTCGGGTCATTTGCTGCGTGTTGCGGACCGACCGGATCCGGCGTCGCAGATCGATCAGGCTCGGCATAGTCGGTTCACTTGGCTAAGCTGGTGACGAACTGCTCCTTGAATTCCTTCAATGCCGCGTGCATCCGCTTGAGCAGGTCATCGTCGAGCTCTTTCTTTTCTGCGATGTCCCGCAGCACATCCGGATGCGACGTATCCATGAAGGCATAGAGCTCTCGCTCGAACCGCTGGCACGCCTCCACCGGCAAGTCGTCCAGATAGCCGTTGGTCCCGGCAAAGATGATCAAAACCTGTTTCTCCACCGGAAGCGGTTCGTACTGCCGCTGCTTGAGGATTTCCGTGAGCCGGTGCCCGCGATTCAGCAAGGCCTGGGAGGCCTTGTCGAGGTCCGAGCCAAACTGGGCGAAGGCCAGGAGCTCGCGGTACTGGGCTAGCTCGAGACGCAACCGGCCAGCCACCTGCCGCATGGCCTTGATCTGAGCGTTCCCGCCCACGCGGCTAACCGAGAGGCCCACGTTGATCGCAGGGCGAATGTTGGCGTTGAACAGGTCCGTCTCCAGGTAGATCTGCCCGTCGGTGATGGAAATGACGTTGGTGGGGATGTAGGCTGAGATGTCACCCGCTTGAGTCTCGATGATGGGGAGTGCCGTGAGTGAGCCGCCACCATTGGCGTCGTTGAGCTTGGCGGCGCGTTCCAGTAGCCGGCTATGCAGGTAGAAGACGTCACCCGGGTAAGCTTCTCGCCCAGGTGGCCGCCGCAGCAACAGTGAGATCTCGCGATACGCCGCAGCGTGTTTGGATAGGTCGTCGTAAATGCACAGCGCATGCCGGCCCGTATCGCGGAAGTATTCTCCCATTGCGCAGCCGGCGTATGGAGCGATGTACTGCATGGGCGCCGGGTCGGAGGCCGTCGCCGAGACGACAATCGTGTAATCCATCGCCCCGTAGTCCTGGAGGGTCTTAATGACCTGGGCGACCGTGGACCGTTTCTGACCGATGGCCACGTAGATACAAATCACGTCGCCGCCCCGCTGGTTGAGAATCGTGTCGATAGCAATCGCAGTCTTTCCCGTTTGCCGGTCACCAATGATCAGCTCACGCTGGCCACGCCCAATCGGGATCATGGCGTCGATGGCCTTGATGCCGGTCTGCAACGGTTCCTTGACCGGCAGGCGCTCAACGACACCAGGCGCTAGACGCTCCAGCGGGTTGTAATGCTCGGTAACGATGGGTCCTTTTCCATCGAGGGGCTCACCTAGGGGATTGACTACCCGCCCAAGTAGCGCCTCGCCGACCGGCACGGACATAATGCGGCCTGTCCGCTTAACCAGATCCCCTTCGCGGATGCGCTCGTACTCACCGAGCAGCACGACGCCCACCTGGTCCTCTTCCAGGTTCAGGGCAATGCCGCGGACGCCGTATGGAAATTCCAGAAGTTCGCCGGCCATGGCGTTTTCCAGGCCATGGACCCGGGCGATGCCGTCGCCCACTGAAATGACCGTGCCCACTTCGGCAACGTTGATGGCAGTTTCAAAGTTCTTGATTTCCTCGCGCAGAACGCTCGCAATTTCGTCCGCCAATATCCGCGCCATGGCGACTCACTCCGTCAGACGTTGTCGCAGCGCCTCTAAATGCCCCCGGATTGAACCGTCGTAAACCGTGGAGTCGATCTGTACGACTACTCCCCCTAGCAATTCCGGATCCACAGAGAATTCACAGCGCACCTGTTTGCCGGTCAACCTGGCCAGGGCAGTCTCCATCTGGTGTCGTTCCGCCGGGCTCAGCTCCACTGCCGTGGTCACACGAGGTCGCACAATCCCTAAACGCTCGTCCAGCAGCTCCTGGTAAGCTTCCACCATCTGGGGCAACAGGTTGACCCTTCGCTTGCGGACTGTGAGCCCCAGAAAGTTGCGAATCACGGGCGCCAGCCCTAGTAACTCCGCGATCCGCTCCACCAGGTCACTCTTGTCTTGGGCGCTGACTGCCGGATTGTTGAAAATCAGCCGCAATTCACGCAGCTCGCCAACCAACTGGGCAAGCTGCCGCAGTTGATCCAGCGCCTCTTCAGGATTGATGCCCGAGCCTGCCTCGCAGACGACGTCCAGGAGCGCTTCAGCGTATTGTCGCGCAACCGCATCTGGCATGGTTCACACTTTGATCCGCCTGCGTGCCAAATCTTCGACAAAACTTTGCAACAGATGTCGCTGTGTGGTGGTGTCGAGCCGCTGCTCGAGCTTTTGCCGGGCCAGGCGTAAGGCTAACTCGGCAGCTTCCACCCGAAGCCGTTTGCGCGCTTGCTGCACCATACCCTCAATCTCCTGTTCGGCTGCCCGTTCCATCCGAGCAATCGCCTCCTCGGTCTGCTGGCGCAGGCGCTGTTCTTCGGCGGCCATCTCTTGCATAGCTTGCTGGCGCAGCCGGTCAATTTCCACCTGGATATTGGCCAGCCGCTGTTCCAAGGCCGCTGCGCGTGCAGCGGCTTCCTGTCTCATACGTTGCGCTTCGGCGATCTCCCTCTCTATCTGTTCAGTGCGGGAACGGAAATACCGCCCGCCGAACCGGACCACGAGGTAACCAAGGGCACCTGCCAGCAGCAGGAAGTTAGCCGTTTTCCACCACGTGGCTTGTTCAGGGCTCATGCTCAGGCCACCACCATGGGACTCTGCCGAGAAAGCACACCCGGCCGCCACAATAAGCCCCGCCCATTGACGCATCACCCCAACAATCACGGTCCTCACGCCGTCCTCCGGAGCAGTAGTTGCTCGACGATGGCTTCCGCCAGGGCGTCACTCCGAGCTTCGAGCGATCGAATGGCAGCGGCCTGCTCCGCTTCAATGGCTTGTTTGGCCTCGACGATCCGCTGGTGCATGCGGCGGTGCGCTTCCGCCAGCGCTTCGGCTTGCTGCTGGTGCCATCGCCGCCGGAGCTGTTCACGTTGGATTTCCAGTTCCTGGCGAGCCGCTTCCAGCTTCATCTCGCACTGGCGCGCCCGCTCGTCAGCTAAGGCCAGTAACTGGCGTGCTTCGTCTCGTGCGCCCTCGGTTCTGCGGTAACGCTCCGCCAAGGTCCGGTCCAACGGCCGGTAGAGCAGCTGCTTCAGGAACAGGTGGAGCGCAGCAAGCAGAACAAGCGTCGGTAGCGCCCTTATGATCAGTTGCGCTAGGGCGTCAAGTACCGCTTCCATGGGGATCCCCGAATCGGCGATGGGAGCCCCGCCTAGGCTGAGGCTTCAAAACCAGAAGGTTAGCACAGGATGAGCGAACCGGGCAACCAGGATAATCAGATCTGGTTATTCAATTTGTCTCCCCTGCCCCTCTAGCGCCTGTCCGTTTACAGTAAAAGCATGCTCAACCGCTTCTGGGTCTTGCGCCTGTTGATCGGCTTGATGTGTATCGGTTTCGCTTACATGCTCGGCCGGAACCTGGTTCTGCGCATCCCGCGGAAGCGCGGAACAGGCCCCGCAAGCTGGACGCTCCGTACCCTGATCGCAGCGGTAGCTGTCAGCTGGCGTGTGGGCATCGATTGGCTCTCGTTGCTCGTTTACGGGGCTAGCGCGGTCAGCTTTAGCCTGGGCATTTACCGGGCGCGCAAGCCCCCGAAGCCGCCCGAGGATCTCAGCCGTTTGCTCTTCCCTAGCGATGAACCGAGCAGCCGCCAGTTGCCTTACGATGAAGACAACCGGCGGGATGCATAGGTGGAATCGACCATTTGCCAGCTGCGTCGTCTGGATAGTGTTGTGCGTGGCCTCGCCCGCTACTGGCGTAGAGCTGACCGAGCAGGCGCGACGCCTGCATCGGCAGGTCCTGGTTTTCGACGCGCACATCCACCTGATTAGCCGGCAGTTTTACCAGGGTGGACACATTGGTCAGCGTTACGCCGATGGCCATGTGGACCTGCCGCGCATGCGTGAAGGAGGCGTCGATGCGTTCGTACTCGCGCTCTATGTGCAGGAAGAATACTATCCGGCGCGGTACGAGACCAAGCAGTTCCTGCGCTTGCTCGAGCGCGCCTTGGCCGAGCTGGAAGCCAACCGCAAGCAGGTGGAGCTGGCTCTTTCCGGGCGCGACATCCAGCGCATCCATCGCCGAGGAAAGATCGCTGCTGTGCTGGGGTTGGAGGGGACATTTGATGTCGACGGTGATCTCGCACTACTGCGTGTCTTCCATCGGTTAGGTTTGCGTGTCATGCAGATCGCAGCTCACAACTGGACGAGCAACTACTCGGACTCTTGCTGCGACTCTCGTCGGTGGGGTGGGCTGAACGATCGCGGGCGCCAGCTCGTTCGGGAGATGAATCGGCTGGGAATCTTAATTGATCTGTCTCACGCGTCGGACGAAACCATTGAGGACGTGTTAGAGATCACGAACCAGCCGGTGGTGGTCACTCACGGTGGCTTGAGAAGTTTTAACGACATTCCGCGAAACCTTCCTGAACGACTGGCGGAGAAAATCGCTGCCAAAGGAGGGCTGATTGGTGTGCAGATTGGCAATAGTTTTCATAGCCGCCGGTTTTACGAGTGGCTGGTTGAACGGGAGGGGCGCAAGTTCTGGGAGAGGCCACGCGTTCAAGGAAACCTGGCTCAGATGTCCATCGAAGAAATCGACGCGTTGCTCCGCCCATCGTTTCCCTCGGTCGGCCCGCAGGCTCCGACGGGGCTGTTGATGGGCGTGGACGAGTGGCTCAGCGTAGTGGACCGACTGATTGAGCTTGTGGGCGAGGATCATGTGATCCTGGGCACGGATTTCGATGGTGGCGTGACCCCGCCGCGGGAAATCCGCGACGTCAGTGACTTGCCTGTGCTGACCGCCGCGATGTTGAAGCGCGGTTACTCGGAACGGCGCATCCGAAAGATCCTCGGGGAGAATCTCCTTCGAGTCTTCAGCGCAGTTACCCGTTGACTGTATCTGTACATTACCCGCTCATGTGGCAAATCTTCACTCAAAAGCTGCTCGCGGACGTTTGGCCTGGGACGCCTTGTCACGTCCCGGCTGGAGGTGAGTTAGCTACTGGGGAAACTCCCTGGCTCTGTTTTATGCGAACC
>JAUQPO010000077.1 GCA_030550335.1 Acidobacteriota bacterium | reverse complement strand
TTCGACGAGGTATCGCTGCCGGTCAAGAACACGCCCAGCCAGCCCAACATGGCACTGAAGTAAGGGAACAGAACTCCGGTGGCGGCAAAGGCCATCCCCAAGGTCACTGTGGCGCCAGAGTAGTTCATTAGGAACGCCAAGCCGAGAACCGAGGCAATCGTGATCAGCGCAAGCGAGAGTTGCCGTGCAGTGGTCGCGAAAGCTCGCCAGGCGATACGTAAGGGCACCCGGAGCAGTATCACGGTGAGGAGGCAGGCTACCAGGCAGGCGGATCCTGCCGCTCCGAGCCAATCGAATCGGTAAACCGCCGGATACGGGGAAGGCTGGCCCACCAACGGAGGATGCCGTTCGACAGCGTTATGTAGTCCCGGCCAAGCGAGCTGAATGGCCACGGAGTTGAACAAGGCCTTGAGGTCCGGCTGGGACCATAGCAATACCATGGCCACGAGCAACAGGTACGGCATCCAGGCTGAAAACACCCGCGTTGCCGCGTAGGCACGTACGACTGGCTGCTCGACGGCGTTCCCTTCCAACGTGAAATCTCCTGCAGGCTTCCAGCCGCGCAACAGAAGGACCAATGCCGCGATAGCCGCCAGTGAACTGAGAATGTCTGTCAAGTAAGGTCCGAGCTTGTGAGAAACCACGTACTGCACAGTGGCGAATGAGCCTCCGCAAAGTAGCGCAGCCGGCAGCACGCCACGGTATGCCCTCCATCCGCCCATGACTAGAATCAGATAGCTGGGCACAACCAACGAGATTGGCGCACACAAGCTACCTACCGCTCCGCTCAGCTGGTTCAATTCCAGATTCGTAATCCCCGACAGTGTGACCACGGGGATACCAATCGATCCAAAGGCCACCGGAGCGGTGTTGGCGAGCAAGCAAATCGCCGCTGCATAGAATGGCGAAAAACCGAGCCCCGCGAGCATGGCCGCAGCCACCGCTACAGGTGTTCCAAAACCTGCCGCGCCTTCGATGAAGGCGCCGAATGCAAAGGCGATCAGCAGGGCTTGTACTCTCCGATCCTGGGTCAAGCCGCCGATGGAATCTTTGATGACCTCGAACCGGCCGGTCTCAATCGTCAGTCGATACAAGACGATCGCCCAAAAGACGATCCAGCCGATGGGAAACAGGCCGAACGCAGCGCCATAAGCAGTAGCCGAGAGGGCGAGCTTGGCTGGCATGCGGTAAGCGCCGATGGCCACGATCAGGGCAGCGAGCAGGCCTGACAGCGCAGCAATCCACGCTGGTTTACGCCAAACGCCGAGCAACAATAACAGCACGAATACCGGCAAGCCCGCAACTACCGCCGACCAGCCCAGCGATCCCGCGACTGGCGTATAGTGTTGGGCCCACATGGGGAATCCTTTCTTGTGTATGGAAGATCCGGGCCGATTGTCAACCCGAGAGCAGAATGGGCTGAGGGTGGGCAACGAGCTCAACTGGAGCGCCCCAGGCCAACGCTAGCGAAGGCGGGGAATGCCGCTAGGTAAGCCTGCACGCGGTCGAGTACCCGTTGCTGAACTTCTGGGTCGTCACCAAAACCGGCAACCCACTCAGCGTCGCGCTCTTTACGAAACCAAGTCCACTGGCGCTTCGCGTAATGGCGGGTCTGCTTTTTGGTTTGCTCGATCGCCTCCCTCAGGCTCATCTCGCCGCGTAACACCGCGAGAGCTTGCCGGTAGCCCAGTGATTCGAAGGGAGTGGCGTCAGCCGGATAGCCCATGTCCAGGATCCGTCGAACCTCTTCCAGCAAGCCCTGTTCGAACATCCGCTCGGTGCGCCGGTTGATGCGCTCATAGAGTTCGTGGCGTGGGGGATCCAAGATCAACTTCAGCGGCTGAAACCCTTGCAGCGGATCCCGACCTTCCCGAAACAGCTCGGTCATAGGGCGGCCCGTCAGCAAACATACCTCCACGGCACGGACCAACTTGTTGCGATCGTGGGGATGGATGCGGCGAGCTGCTTCCGGGTCCAGACGCCGGAGCAAACGATGCAAGAAGCCTGGCCGGCGCTTCTCCCGCTGGACCAGCTTTTGGCGGAGGAGCTCATCGCGAGTGGGACCGGGAAACAAACCCTCCAGCAGGGCGCGCGCGTAAAAGCCTGTCCCCCCACACACGATGGGCAGATGCCCGCGAGCGACGATTTTCCGGAGCAAGGGGCGAGCCAGGCGGATGTAATCGCCGGCGGTGAACACCTGCCCAGGCTCCAGGACGTCGATCAGATGGTGAGGGACCCTAGCGCGTCGCTCAATGGGGAGCTTGG
The DNA here is from genome assembly GCA_030550335.1 of Acidobacteriota bacterium. Classification (GTDB taxonomy): domain Bacteria; phylum Acidobacteriota; class Terriglobia; order Bryobacterales; family Bryobacteraceae; genus JAUQPO01. The sequence goes on along the minus strand of JAUQPO010000077.1, from coordinate 10,288 downwards.
CTGTACCGATATCGAAGAAGCGGTAGAGCTGGACGGAGTCCGCGTTGATCACCTCTCCGTTGAACTCTTCAGCCACGCGGATGGCCAATTCACTTTTGCCAGCTCCTGTGGGTCCGAGGATCAGCAGGAGCGGTGCGGCGGCTTTGTCCTCCAGCATCTCCACTTCTAGCGTACGAAATCACTGAAAATTCCAGTGCTTAGTGGAGCTCACAGCGGCGCGGGGCGATATACTGAAGGGAGACATCAAACCTTCTGAGCAGCCGGGGATAAGCTAAGGTTAATCTCATGAAAGGCCTATTTGGTGCGTTCTTGCTGCTGGCTGCGGCCAGTCTACCGGCCAGTGTTGGGGACCTGCCGGTCGAGGTCGTGCCCACGCCGCCCGAAGCTACGCGACGCGCGGAAGCCTATTATCACTTCGCTCTCGGGCACGTTTACGCGGAACTGGCCACAGCCTATGGTAACCGCGGCGACCTGCTAGACAAGGCCATCGAACACTACCGCCAAGCCTTGCAAGCAGATCCCGGGGCCGGATTCCTCGCGGAGGAGCTGGCAGACTTGTACATCCGAGCAGGACGGCTCCGCGAGGCGGTCGAAGAAGCCGAAGCGGCCCTGAAAAAAGATCCGAACGATGTCAACGCTCGCCGTACCCTGGCCTTGATCTACACCCGCTTGATCGGCGACGCGCGCCGGGGAACTGTCGACGAGAACATGCTCCAAAAAGCCATCGAGCAGTACGAGCGCATCAGCCAATTGGAGCCGCAGGATCAGAACACCTGGTTCATGCTCGGACGGTTGTATCGGCTGGCGCGCAACTCGGTCAAGGCGGAGGATGCGTTCAAGAAGGTCCTGGAGCTAGATCCGGGCAACGATGAAGCATTGCTTGGCCTGGCGATGGTTTACACGGACCTTGGTGACCGTCCCCGCGCAGCCAAGGTGCTCGAGCAGGTGGCCAGTAAAGCTCCGAGCCTCCGCGTGCTCACCCATCTCGGCGCCACTTACGAAGAGATGGAAGAGTACGCCAAGGCTGCCGAAGCCTACCGCAAGGCTTTGGAACTCTCGCCAGGCAATGTGGAGATCAAACAGGCATTGGCCCAGGCGCTGCTCCTCTCCGACCAAGTCGACGAAGCTTTGAAACTGTACCACGAGCTCGCCCGCGAGGAACCGGACGATTACCGCATCCACCTGAGGCTGTCGCAAATCTACCGGGAGAAGCGCCAATACGAAGAGGCGCAGAAGCAGCTTGCGGAGGCCAAGCGCCTGGCCCCGGGGAACCTCGAGATCCTGTACAACGAGGTCAACTTACTGGAAGCCCAAGGGCGACTTCAGGAAGCCATCGCGGCATTAAAGCAGATCCTGGAGCTCACCGAAAAATCCAGCTACAGCCAGGGCGAGGCCGCCAACCGGCGAGTTTTCCTGGAGCGTCTGGGATTGCTGTACCGCAATAATGGCCAGTACGCCGAAGCTGTAGCTACCTTCGAACAGTTGGGGAAATTCGATCCGGACCTGGGCCCGCGCGTCGCCACCCAGATCGCGGAAACCTATCGGCAGGCCAAGCAATTCAACAAGGCCCTGGAGGTCATCGAGCCAGCAGCCAAAAAATACCCGGGCAACGACATGGTCGTAGTTATGCACGCGACCGTGCTCGCGGACCTAGGGCGGTGGAACGAGGCCATCCAAGTGGCTGAGCGCCTGCTTAAAGCCAAGAAGGATCGCGAAAGTTGGATTGCCCTGGCCCAAATTTACGAGAAGACCAAGCGCTTTGACCAGATGGCCCGTGCCCTAGACGAGGCTCAGAAGCTCAACCGCCGGAAATCCGACGAGGTGACCATTTGGTTTTTGCGGGGGGTGATGTACGAGCGCTCCAAGCGGTACGAGCAGGCGGAAGCTGCCTTTCACAAAGTGTTGGAGATGGAGCCGGACAACGCGGCCGCATTGAACTACCTAGGCTACATGCTGGCCGACCGTAACGTGAGATTGGAGGAAGCACTGCAGCTGATCCAAAAGGCGGTAGATCTCGACCCGGAAAACGGAGCTTACCTGGACAGCTTGGGATGGGTGTACTTCCGGCTCGGGCAGCCCGAAAAAGCCCGCGAGTACCTGGAGCGCGCTGTGCAAAAGGTCGCGCGGGATCCGATCGTCCACGACCATCTCGGTGACGTGTATTTCCAACTAGGGGAGCTCAAAAAGGCGGTAGAGCACTGGCGGATCTCGCTCAAAGAGTGGGAGGCGGCCTCGGCGACCGAGAAGGACCCAGAACAGATCGCCAAGGTGCGTAAGAAGTTAGAGGGAGCCGAGGTCCGGCTTGCGCGAGAAGCCACGGCCAGCAGGCCGTAAATCCTGGGCCGTACGGACAGAGGCACTTGAGGGGAGCCTAAGGTTGGCACTCGTGCGCAGCGAAGATCAGGCAAAACTAGCCGGTTCTCTCGCCGATCAACTCGCTCAGCTGCGCCAGCGTATTGCCCGGCTTGAACAACGGACCAAGCTCAGTTCTAGCTCGCCTACCCGAAAGCAGCCGCCTCAGCGGCTCCGACTCGAAGAATACCTCGGAGGCCAGGAAGTCCAAACCCCCTATGGCTCCCATTTCGAAACCGAAAAACTCTACCCGCGGCACCGACGGCACGGCAGCATGGACCTCAGCGATTTGGAAGAGCTGCCGCCGGATTTACTCGGCCCAATCTCGGCAGGCGAAATCGCACCTGCACCACCGACCCGTTGGGCCTTCCTGGATACGGAAACGACGGGCCTTGCGGGGGGCACCGGTACATACGCGTTTCTGATCGGTGTGGGTCGGATCACGCCGGAGGGGTTCCGTGTCCGGCAGTTCTTCATGCGTGACTACAGCGAGGAGGCGAGCCTGCTGCATGCGGTCGCAGAGCACTTGAACGAGTTCGACGTACTGATCACCTACAACGGAAAGATTTACGATTTGCCTCTGCTGGAGACGCGCTACCGCATGGCACGCCGGCAACCTCCTTTCCACCGGCTGGCGCACCTGGACCTGTTGTTCGGCGCTAGAAGACTGTGGAGATTCCGGTACGAGAGTTGCCGACTCGTGGAACTCGAACAGCAGGTACTCGGCGTGGAACGCGAAGGTGACCTGCCCAGTGAGCTGATCCCTTACGTCTACTTCGAGTACTTGCGGCGACGAGAAGCGCTCCAGTTGGTGCCCGTGTTTCACCACAACGCTATGGACATCCTGAGCCTCGCTTGTCTGGCCGCCATCGTGCCTCAGGCCTTCCGCGACCCGACCAGTGTAGTCCTGCGGCACGGTACGGAGTTACTGGGGCTGGCACGCTGGCTACTCCGACAGAACCAACCTGCGCAAGCGGTGGAGCTCTTTCGACGAGCCATCCACGCGGGTCTGCCAGACGAGCTGCTCTTTCCTGCGCTCTGGAACCTCGCCATGTTGCAAAAGCGCCTGTATGGCTGCGAGGCCGCTTTGGCTGTGCTCGAAGAGCTGGCCTCGGGGCCGAACCCATACCGTGTACCGGCGCTGGAAGAACTCGCCAAGTATTACGAACATAGACTCGCAGACTACGAACGGGCACTCCAGCTAACCCTGCAAGCGCTAGAGCTCGAGCCAACTGAAAGTCTGAGAAAACGGCGGCAGCGCCTCGAGCGCCGGCTGGCCAAACATTGTTCGGGGCGACTGCTATGAGTCTTTCCCCTGCAGTCCGCTTCATCCTCTTGCTCGGCTTCGTCAGTCTTTTCGCCGACCTGACTTACGAAGGTGCACGCAGCATCCTGGGACCGTACCTGGCAACGTTGGGCGCCAGCGCGTTCGTCGTAGCTGTCGTCTCCGGAGCGGGTGAGTTCGCTGGACAAGCGTTGCGCCTCATCAGTGGTTACCTGGCCGACCGCACTCGGCGACATTGGGACCTAACGCTGGCGGGTTATTTCGTCAACTTGCTAGCGGTTCCCTTGCTCGCCCTCGTCCCCTCTTGGCAAAGCGCCGCGCTACTGGTAATCGCCGAGCGGCTCGGCAAAGCCATTCGCACCCCACCGCGAGACGCCATGCTGGCCCACGCCGCGAGCGTGACCGGCACGGGCTGGGGCTTCGGCCTCCACGAAGCTATGGATCAGATCGGCGCCGTAGCAGGGCCATTGCTCGTGATGGCTGTGCTTGCCCTGGGCGGTGGCTACCGACATGCATTCGGGTGGCTCCTCATCCCGGCGGCCGTGGCTTTAGCAGTGCTGATCCTGGCCCGGCGATCGTTTCCCCAACCCGAGCAGCTTGAAATTAGGCGACTCACGCTCGCCAGCCCTGGCCAGGCGCGAGCGTTCTGGTGGTTTTTGGCAGCCGCAAGCTTGATAGGTGCTGGATTTGTCGACTACCCTCTGCTGGCCTTCCATCTGGAGCGAACGGCCCACTTCGGTGGCGCAACGGTCGCCGCCCTGTACGCAGCAGCAATGGCAGCTGACGCCTTCTCAGCGGTGCTACTTGGCCGCTGGTTCGACCGGATTGGCCTTCCGACTCTGATCGCGCCAGCTTTGCTCACCACGCTGGGAGCTACCCTCGCTTTCTCCTCGAATTCTCGATTCGTCCTCCTGGGAGTCATCTTTTGGGGATGCGCCCTGGGAGCAATCGAGTCGATTCTTCGCGCCGCAGTAGCGAACCTCGTGATACCGGAGCGCCGTGCGTCTGCATACGGGTTCTTCCACGCGGTATTTGGCGCGAGCTGGTTCGTCGGGAGTGCATTGGCGGGCAAGGCTTACGCATACGGGCCCGAATGGGTGGTAGCGGTGGTTGCGAGTCTCGAGCTGTCAAGCCTGATCTTCTTGTGGCAGGCCATTCGCATCACGCACCGGGGTCTAAGGTGAAGTTTGAGCTCCGCGGAGAGCAAGCGATTTCCCACCGGGCGCGGAAACCTGACGACTCAACCTCGAGCGAACCTGAGGCGTGGCATCTCGACCCATTAGTCGCTGAGCAAAAGCAGCGTGTTCATCTAGAGCTGCTTGGCCTGTGGGGTAGTCAGGTCATACCGCTTCGGGCGCTCAAGACTGACCTGTACGAAGAAGCCACTGGTCGGGCCACGTTGCTTCCCCATGCCCAGGAGATATGCCCGGCCTGCATCGGTTGGTTTGGCATGGACATTGTGTTTCCGACAACCAGGCGAGCCCGGGTGGCTCTCGGTAGATCGGTACGCATCCTGGTAACCGATCTCCGACAGCTTGCTTTTCGCGATGGATCCTTCGACCTTATCCTGTCCAACTCCAGTCTCGATCATTTCGACGACCGCCGAGACTTCGAACGTGCGGTGGAAGAATTGGCGCGGGTGCTAGCCCCTGGGGGAACGATCATCCTGACGGTGGACAACACGCTCAATCCCACATACTGGTTGCTGCGCGTGGCCAGCCGGCTCCGCCTGACGCCTTTTTCGCTAGGCTATGCGCCCCGCATTGACCAACTTGTGCGGATGGTCGAAAGTTGTGGCCTTCAGGTGACTGGTCACTGCACGCTGATCCACAATCCGCGAGGGTTCAGCGTCATCTTCTTCGCCGCCATCCGGAAACTCTTCGGGTCTCTCGCGCCAGCCTTGATCCAGTGGTGGTTGGACTGTTTCGCGCTACTCGAGCGCTTGCCTACGCGCTGGATCACAGCCTGCTTTGTTGGCATCAAGGCTGTCAAACCGCGTGATGTTTCGCCTTCGCGGACACACCTCACTCATTCGCTCAACATTGACTCACGCTAGCAAATCCCGCAACGCCAGGTCGAGGACTGGGAATTGAAAGGCGTAGCCTTCCCGCTCCGCAACGGCTGGCTGGACACGCTGGCTGCTCAGCAGAATGTGCGCCATCTCCCCGTAAACCACCTGCAACAGCCAGCGGGGCACACACAACAACGCGGGACGTCGCAAAGCGCGCCCCAGCGCACGCGTGAACTCCGCGTTGGATACCGGGTTAGGAGCCACAGCATTGACCGGACCACGGACACCCTCTCGCTCCAGTAGAAAGTGCACCAGACCTACCAAATCCGCCACGTGGATCCATGACATCCACTGCCGCCCGTCCCCCAAGCGCCCGCCCAATCCCGCACAAAAGATTGGCAGCATACGGGCAAGCGCCCCTCCATCCCTGCCTAGCACAATGCCGATTCTGAGTACCACCACACGCACACCAAGACCGGCCGCTTCGTTGGCCGCAGCCTCCCACTCCTGACACACCTCAGCCAGAAACCCCGACCCTGGGGGTGAGTCTTCTGTCAACAGCTCATCACCGCGGTCACCGTAATAGCCAATGGCAGACGCGGAAATCAGCGTCCTCGGCAGCTGCTGCAGCCGGCCCAACGCCGCAACCAGCCTGCGCGTCCCTTCCACCCGGCTCGCCCGGATTCGCCGTTTGATCTCGGACGTCCACTGCTGAACTAAAGGTTCGCCGCTAAGATGAATCACGGCGTCTGTTCCTGAAAAGGCTTCACTCGGAGGCTCGCTCTCCAATGCATCCCACAACCAAAGAGAGATGCGGGGATCCAAACCAGTTCTCGGTCTTCGCGCCAGTAAGTTCACTTCGTGCCCCGCTTCGAGGAGAACCCGGACCAGCCGACGGCCGATAAACCCGGTCCCACCGGTCACCGCAATTCGCATGTACCGATTATTTCACGCGATCCCGGTTGTGGACGCCTGCCGCCAATGCAGAAATCTCGGCGATGTACCGATCGGCGCGGATCTTCCGCCCGAAACTCTCACGCGAGAAACTCCTCAATGTTCCGAGAATCGGTCGCTCACGGAATGGCCGGTCGTGGAGGCCGAAGCACCAAAGAATGTTCGCATATGTGTTGGGGTCATTCGCATCGAGTGCGTACCGATCGTGGAATCGCAAGAGGCTCGCTAGCGCCTGCTCCGGACCGGCGGACCACTCCAGGATCTTCTTACCCCAGTACATTCGCGGAGCATTGTGAATCTTGCCGCGCAGTAGCAACTCTTTGTGAGCAGCGTTCCAAAGATCATCATGCGTCTCGCCGGCTTCGAGACGATCGATGTCATAAACCACTGGCCGGGGATCCTCCCGATGGCGGGCTATTGTTTGCAGCGCCCACGTGGGTAACGCTTCGAGTGAATCCAGCCGCTTCGTGAAGCAGGCAAAATTGAAGGCAAGCTCACGCCGCACGATGAGCTGTTCCAAAAACGAGCTTGCGTCCCAGCCATGCTCCTGGGCCTGGGAGCGAACGGCCAGAGCCACTTCTCGCGCGGAAATATAGCCATAGTGCAAGTAAGGGCTCAGTTCTGACGCTGCACGAGCAGTGGGCACGTGCCGTTCGGCACTATAACGCTGCAGGCCGTCATTGAGAAATCGCTCTAACCACTGTAGCGCCGCCGACCGACCACCACGGAACGTGACCGAGGGCGGGGCACCACCGAGCCGTTCCCACCGCAACAGTAAGCTGGGAGGATGAATTTCCGTGTGAGTGGAGTCCTCTTGGAAACGCACCCTGGGTTCGCGGAACGGCAACGGCACCAAGTAATTTGGGAGAACTTTTAGCAGTTTCGGCCGCATCGAATACGCCGCGTACTCACGACGCGCGAACCGCCTCATCGGGACAATGGTGCTGGCGTTGACGGCGTAGGCAGCCACGGTGATCCCGCGCAGCACTTCCCGTGTCCGCTCAGGAACAGGAGGGACCGGATAATCGTCTGTGACCAAAGCCGCAGCCCCGCGTAAGAGTCGCTGCAACTCTTGAAGAGGCGCCGCCTCGTCCTCGACCAGTAACGTGTAGCCAATACCCAGCTCCCAACAACCGCGCGCCGTTTCCTCGACACCTTCGAGCAGAAACCTCACAAAGCGTAACCCACGCCGTTGTTCGGGCCAAGGTAAGCTTTCTACCCACCAGATGGGGCGTCCCAGATAGTTGCCCAGCTCAACGGCGGCTAACAGTGCCTCGTTGCTTTGCAGGCGACGGTTAACCTGAGCCCAGTAGACCACGTAGCGGCCACGCCGGTTGAGTGGCTGATCATTCAGCAGCCGTACCCGCTCACCCAGCTCTCCGGGAAACACCCATCCATTTTGCCGTCGCTGCCGTCCGCCCGGCTACAATGGGGAACACATGTCCGCCCTAAATCGCCTACGGCTGCTGTGGGGCTACCTGACCCGTAAATCGGAGCTCTCAGGCTCGCCAGTAGAGTATATCGTCGAAACCACGGCGAAGTGTAACCTCTACTGCCCAATGTGCCCGCGCGAGAGCCACCCTCAGCCCAAGGCTGACATGGACGACCAAACCTTTCAGCGACTGGTCTACCAGGTGGCCGGCACCGCGGAGCACATGATGCTGGTCGGGCTCGGCGAGCCCTTACTGGACCCAAAGATCTTTGACCGGATAACGCTTTGCGCTCAAAATGGGATCTCCACGCTGCTTTCCACGAACGGAACACTGCTCGACGAGGCGACAGCGCGGCGTCTGTTGGAGTCGCCGCTGGAGCAGCTCACGTTGAGCACCGATGGCATCACCAAAGAGACGTTCGAATACTACCGTCGCGGAGCCCGTTTCGAGCAGGTCCAGGCCAACTTCCTGCGGCTGGCCCGGCTGAAGCACCAAAACAAAAGTCGCTTGCACCTGACGGTTCAGATGGTACTGATGGATGGCAATCGCCAGGAAGTCGGTGAGTTCCTTCGATTCTGGAAGAGCGTCCCTGGCATCGACCAGGTACGAATCAAGCAGGATGAAACGGATCTGCTGCAGCCTGGCAACCCCACTTCGACTGCCCGGCGGTATCGCTGTCACTACCTCTGGCGTGGACCTCTATACGTGCGGCATAACGGGGACGTGTATCCATGCTGCCAGGCGTACATGCTGGATGCACCACCTTTGGGAAACCTCGCGCACAAATCCATTCATGAACTCTGGAACTCACCCACCATGAAAGAGCTTCGCGCACTCCATGCCGCGGGGCGGGGCGAACAGGTTGATATGTGCCGGCGGTGTAGAGCTCCCATGCCCCACCCGGCTCTGGTTATCGGCAGCCTCCTCTTGCACAGCCGGACGGTGCGCCGTTGGCTGCCGCGCATCGAACGTCTGGTGTATTTCTCCCGCTTGGGGCACCGGCTACTTCAGGTGCCTCGGCTGGACCCCTCTGTTCCGCGCGAGCTGGTGCAGCTACAAACCCGCGACCGGGCGGGCTCTCGATAGTTACTGCGCCGCGGCCGCCGGTGGGCTTGCCGCTGAGGCAAGCGGATTAGGCAAATGATGCTGCGCGTAGTAGCCGGGTCGCACGCGCTCGACGATCTGAGCTACGGGTCGTTCCAGGATGTCGAAGTACGGCTTAGGGTACAATCCGATCCACAGGGCCCAGGCGATCAACGGGGCGAAAACAGCAACCTCCCGCCAATTCAAGTCGCGTAATTTCAAGTTGCGCTCGGCGAGCTCTCCAAGCATCGTGCGTTGGTAGAGCCACAACAAGTAGGAGGCGCCCAGTGCGATGCCAATCACGCAGGATAAGGCCCACCACAGGTTGACCTCGTAAACTCCCTTGAGGATCGTGATTTCTCCGATGAATCCGTTCAGCGGAGGCATGCCCATGGAGCTGAGCGCCGCGATGAGGAACACGACGGAAAACACGGGCATGACTCGCCACAATCCACCGTACTCGGCGATCAGTCGCGTGTGCCGGCGCTCGTAGACGACCCCGACGATCAAGAACAGCATGCCCGTGGAAATACCATGATTGATCTGTTGCAGGATCGATCCAGCGACGGCCGAGGGCGTCGCCGCGATGATCGCCAGCGTACAGAAGCCCATGTGGCTGATGGAAGAATAAGCCACCAGGCGTTTCCAGTCTTTCTGCATCAAGCAGACGAGGGCGCCGTAAACAATGGCAACAATGGACAGGCCAGCGACGATCTGCACCACTAGCGGGTGTCGAGCCGCCTCAGGGAGCAACGGCAGGGAGAAGCGCAGCAGGCCGTAAGTGCCCATCTTCAACAGCACGCTGGCCAGAATGACCGAGCCTGCCGTAGGGGCTTCGGTGTGTGCGTCGGGCAACCAGGTATGGAACGGGATCATCGGGACCTTAACTGCAAACCCTACAAATAAGGCCCAGAAGATCCACCATTCCATCGCAGGCGACAAGTCCGTCTTGAGCAGCTCTTGGAAATCGAACGTGTAGAAACCGGTCTGGCGGGCGTGTTCGAAATACAGTGCCAGAATGCCCAGCAACATGAGCACCGAGCCGAACAACGTGTAGATGACGAACTTGATCGCCGAATAGACGCGCCGCTCTGCTCCCCAGATGGCGATGATGAAATACATAGGCACCAGCACGAGATCCCAGAACACGAAGAACAGGAACAAATCGAG
>JAUQPO010000076.1 GCA_030550335.1 Acidobacteriota bacterium | reverse complement strand
GCAGGAGCTCGCTCGTCAGTTTGAAGTGAGCCTGCTCCGGTTCGCGTCGACTGGCGGCCACAAGCTGAGACCCGTTCAGCTGCACACTCAAAGTCTGAAGATCGACTCCGCTAACGACGGCTCGATCTCGGTACCTGATGTGGAACTCCAATGGGAGTTGGCCCGGGTGGATCATCGTAGGCAACCCGTCAATCCACATTTCTGGGGCGGTTTCGTCCGGCAAAAACGCCAAAACGAGGCGTGACGGGTCTGTTCCCGTGGCGAACACCAACAGCTCGCCGGTCTCATTACAATCCACCGCACGCTGAGCTAGAACACCTTCCAGTCTCAATTCCGTGGCTAGGTCCACAACGGTTTTTCGCGCCAGGTCTAAGAAAAACACCCCATCGCGCCCCTGGTATTGCCCCGTGTAAAAGAGCCGGTTCGTGTGGGCACTGAGTTTCAGTACTTGCGTCCGGCCCCAAGCATATCCGGGCGGTGTCACGGGGCCAACCTCCCAGATTAGACGGCCGCTGACGAGGTCATGGACTTGAAGCCGGCCGCCCTGGCCGCTGCTGCGGACCACACAGGCCAGCCGGTGGCCAAGCGGGTCAGCCGCCAAGGCTTCGACGTCGCCCGGCAAGGGACCCAACGCACGCTCTGGCTTCCCCCCGGCTAAGCTGCAACGCCACACCTCCCTGCCGCCCCGGGCAAAATAGCACCACCCCGGTGTGACAGCGGCGACGCTCACCCCGGTGGCTAGCGAACGCGGAATGCGCGACTGTTCGGGGAAAAGCGCCAGCTCTCCGTTGGTCAACAGCGCTACCACGCCCGGAGGGTCCGTTGAGGCGTAGAGCTCACGGATCGCTAACGGCGCTTTTGGAGCGTAGAACAGTTGGGCTTGGGTGCCCTGTCGCGGCCAGCAGAAGATAGCATCCGGCCCCCCGCGCAAGCTCGCCGTGAAGTAAAACAAGTGGCTCTTTGGGGCCATGACCTTCCCACCGTTGCGCAGGGCTTCACGGGAGACGCCATCAATCGTCTCAGGCACGGCAAGCTCCTGTGGCGGGTCGAGAAAGATGGTCACCAACCCATAAGTGTTGGCCGTGGAGTCATGCACAATCAGGTCGCCGTAAGGCGCAATGAGTGGGTAAGAAGCGTAAACCAGTGATGGGAGCACCACCGCAAACAGGTCCACTTTATGGGCGACGACCTGCGCTCGGTTCGGGTCAAACGGAACGTAGATCTTCGGTCCGACCTGGTGCCAGCTGGTTCCAGGGAGCGCCAAAGCAGCCGCTACCGAACACAAAAGCAGAAGCCGCGAGAGAGTCCCAAGTTGCTCCTGAGGCCCCATGGCCAGTCCTCCTATGGGTGAGGGGATCGAGCTAGCCAGCTCTGGCTACTACTGGTGCGAGCAGACTCTTTGGACCTCATTATGGAAGAAGAATTCTTCCAGCGCTGCCATGGCTCGGTCAGCGGCTTTCCCATCCCAGAGCTCTGGCACGCGACCGCGCTTGGGATTGTCCAAGTGCAGTTGCCAGACTGTTAGAATCGAGTCCTTCGACGTGCCCGCCAGGCGGTTGGTGCCTTGCTCAATGGTTATCGGCCGTTCAGTGTTGTTGCGCAGAGTCAGGCATGGGATGCCCAGAACAGTCGTTTCTTCTTGGACACCTCCGGAGTCCGTGAACACGACTGCTGCCTCGGCCATTAAGCCAACGAATTCTGGATACCGGAGTGGCTCGGTGCAGATCAGGCCATCGGGAAAGCAAATCCCGAGCTCGGCCAGGCGCACCCGCGTGCGGGGATGTACGGGAAAAATCAGCGGGCAACGTTTGGCCACTTCCCCAAGGGCTTCGAAGATTTCCTTGAGCCTGGCGGGTTGATCAACATTGGCTGGGCGGTGAAGTGTGAGTACGCCGTACTGCCCGGGGGAAAAGCCGAAGCGGGCCGGCATGTTGAGGGCTCGGGCTGCGGGTAAGTGCGCGAGCAACGAATCGATCATTAGATTGCCGATCAGCCGGATGCGTTCCGCCGGCACGCCTTCGCGCCGGAGATTCTCCACCCCGCTGGGTTCGCTTGCAAGCAGCAGACTGGACACGGCGTCCGTGACCACCCGGTTGATCTCTTCAGGCATCGAGCGGTCGAAGCTGCGTAAACCAGCCTCGATGTGGACGACAGGAATGTTGAGTTTTGCGGCAGTCAAAGCAGCCGCGAGAGTAGAATTGACGTCACCCACCACTAGGACTCCTTCGGGTGCCTCCTCCATCAGGATCGGCTCTAAGCGACGGATAATCTCTGCAGTCTGCTGGCCATGCGTACCGGAGCCGACGCCGAGGTAGTAGTCGGGTTCTGGAAGGTCTAGGTCGCGGAAAAAAGCCCCGGACATTTGTTCGTCGTAATGCTGCCCTGTGTGGACAAGTTTGGCGATGAATTGGGGGTGTGTGCGCAGAAGCCGGAACAGCGGAGCCAGTTTCATGAAGTTGGGTCGCGCCCCTGCCACGCACACGAGCTTCACAGGGATGTTTCGCCCGGTCATCCGTCCGCTCAGTCAACTAACTGTTGTACGTCCGAGCACGGACTACGATGCAACAGGGAGGCTCTGTACGATGGAAGGGGCTTCGACTGCTACAGCGAATAAACCACCGACCGTATCGTGGATGGCTGACCGGGCTCCAAAACGCCGGACAAGTCAGCAACGAGCGACAGCGACAGGGCCATGCCCGAGGCGCTGGAGTACCGGGAGGCAAAGCGGATTACGCTTCACCCAAAAGTTTTATGGCTAGCTGTTCAATCTCTCGGGCTAGCTGAAAGTCCTGCATGGTCACGCCGCCAGCATCGTGAGTCGTCAGCTCGATCGTGACCCGGTTCCACGAATTGCACCAGTCTGGATGGTGGTCCAGCTGCTGAGCCAGCGCCGCTACGCCAGCGATAAACGCAAAAGCGGTGTTGAAATCCCCGAAGCGATATTCCCGATGGAGCTTGCCATCTCTGTAGGCCCATTGCGGCAAGCTGATCAGTTCTCGCTCGATCTGATCGAAACTGAGCGGAGTTCGCTGTTGCATGTCCATTTTCTCGGTTCGGTTACACCTGCCCGTAAACCGGGATTAACGCGCCGTTGATGCTAGTGGCCTCATCGGACGCGAGCCAGGCGATCACGCGGGCGAGCTCGGCAGTGGTGACCCATCGGCTGAAGTCAGCTTCCGGCATGGCCCGACGGTTTGCCGGGGTATCGATAATGCTCGGCAGAACAGCATTGATCGTAATGCCAGTGTTCCGGAGCTCGGTCGCGACGCACCGTACTAGCATGTGCAGGGCAGCTTTCGACACACTGTAAGCTGTCAACCCAGAAGTCGGCAGGTCTCCGGCACGGGACCCCACCAGGACTAGACGTCCGTAACCGCGTGGCAGCATATGAGGAAGTACGTGTCGGACCACGTGCACGGCCGGCAGCAGGTTGAGCTGAAGCATCTCTATCCATTCGCTCATTGGGGTGTTCCAAATCGGTTGCCCCCCTCGGAAGCCACCCACCAGATGGGCGAGGACGTCCACCCGGCCAGCCTCCTGAACGGCCTGGTCGATCACCGCTCGCGCGGCTTCCTCGTTAGCCAGATCCGCCTGGTACCAGCTCACCGAATCGGGAAACACGCCCGGTCGCTCTTCGCGGTCCACCCCGATCACTGTGGCGCCGCGGCTGAGGAACTCCGTCACCACTGCGTGTCCTAACGCCCCGGCTGCCCCTGAAACGATGACCACCTTAGGCTCGCTCGCCGACACTTCTGACTCTTTAGATTGAGCGTGCGCACAGAAAGGTGCAAGTGCTAAAGCGATTCGATGCAGCACGGTATCATGGAAGCGATGGCCAATCCTCTACCGCGGCTGAGGGCCGATTTAGACTTCATGCCCTCGCCGATCCCCGAGCGCCCTGGGTTGTTGATTCGCGACCCGCACGGTTATTCTGACGTAACTTTGATCATCCCGCCGCCGCTCGTAGCCTGCCTGCGTTTCTTCGACGGCCAGTCGACGGACTTGGACTTGCGCGAGCAATTGGTGCGCATGACCCAGTCGTTGCAGGTCACCGAGTTGATGGAGCACCTGATCAATACGTTGCAACGGGCTGGCTTTTTCGAAGACGAGCATTACCACCGGCTCCGCGCTGAGCGTCATCGCCAGTTCAGGGAAAGTCCCGTGCGGGAAGCCAGCCATGCGGGAGCTGCGTATCCGGAGGATCCCCAAGCGCTGCGCGCTCTGTTGGACCGGTATTTCCGGGAAGCAAGCGTGGATGAAGCTGTGCCCGATCCTCTGGTCGGGATTGCGGCGCCTCACGTCAGCTTGGAAGGAGGCTGGCGGTGCTACGCGGCTGCGTATCGCTGTCTGCCTGAACAGTACCGGGATCGGACATTCGTGATCTTGGGCACTTCGCACTACGGTACGCCTAACCGTTTCGGTTTAACGCGCAAGCCCTTTCGTACGCCACTCGGCCAAGCCGAGACGGCTGTGGAGCTGGTCGAGCAGCTAGCGGCCGAGGCCTCCGACAGTGTCGAGATGGAGGACTACTGCCACGCCATCGAGCATTCCGTCGAGTTTCAGGTCGTGCTCCTGCAGTACCGGTACGGACCGGGCATTCAAATCTTGCCCATCTTAGTGGGTTCGTTCACCCCTACCCAGGAAGGTCAGCGGTTGCCTGAGCAAACCGATACAGTGCGGCAGTTCCTTGGTGCATTGCGGAACCTGGCGGATGGGCAGGGGGACCGGCTAGTTTGGGTGCTGGGGATTGATTTGGCTCACATCGGGCGCCGCTACGGCGATCCTTTCAGCGCGCGGGTTATGAACGGCACTATGCGCCACGTGGCCCAGTGTGACCAGGAGCGACTGCAGCAACTCCTTGGGGGTGATCTCGAAGGTTTCTGGAAGTCGCTCGGGTACGACTGGCGCGACGAACTCAAGTGGTGTGGCAGCTCCGTGCTTTACACTTTTGCTCGTGCGGTTGGCCCAGTCAGTGGGCGGCTGTTGAAGTACGACCAGTGGAATATCGACGAACAGAGCGTAGTGAGTTTTGCTGCTATAGCGTTCTTCCGCTCCTAATGTCCAGGGAGCTCCTTGGCACTTACAGCAGGATCGAGTAAGCTCCGTAACCCAGCAAGCTACCGATCAGCGCGCCGGCCAGTACGTCCGACAAAAAGTGCATGCCGAGGATCACTCGCGAGGCGGCTACGCTCAAAGCGCAGAAGGCTAACCACGGCGTCAAGGCTGGGTAGGCCAGTGACCAGACGACGCTCACGGCAAAGGCGGTAATGGTGTGGCCAGAAGGGAAGGAAAAGCGGTCTGGCGGAAGGACTGTCGACCAGCAATGCGGATGCAGGTCGCAGGGGCGTTTGCGGCCGGCCAGTCGCTTCAAAACTAGGAAGACCAGGATTCCGGCTCCGGCTGCCACGATGGCCGCTAGAGGGGCAGCGACGTGGTTGCGCCCGCCCCAGATGAGGATGCCGGCGCCGATCCCATACCATAACCATCCGTCGCCAGCACGAGTGGCTGCCAACATCCACCAACGCACCCAGCCAGGTGCGTGCCACCGGTGAAGGCGTTTCATCAAACGGTAATCCGGTGCCAGCAGTAACCGAGCTAGGCGAGTGGCCATAGATCGGAGGCAAGTTATGAAGCTGGCGAATCGTGCTGGCCCGGGGGAGTGGGGGATTTCAGGCGACTCCCAGTCCAGCACAGGGACCGCAAAATGCGACGGACTGGACTCACTCACGTTTCTCTTATCGCTCCCGGAAGTTACAATGGCGTTGCGCGTCACCGAAAGTTCGCTAACGTACTCGCTTTCCGCTTGCAAGTAACACCTGTGTAGAATACCCTGAGGTGTGCCGGCAACGGTTCAACTCTTCTATTTTGACGCAGGCGGAGGTCATCGCGCTTCGGCCGTCGCACTGAAGACCGTCATCGAACGGCAAGGCTATCCTTGGGACGTTCAGCTAGTCAACTTCCAGGAGTTGATGGATCCGCTCGATCTGCTGCGGCGTTTGACCGGCCTGCGGATCCAGGATTTCTACAACCTGATGTTGAAAAACCGGTGGACGCTGGGCACCACGAAACTACTGCGTGTTCTGCATGCAGGCATTCGCAAGTATCACGCCGAGCAGGTGGAGCGGCTCGTCGAATTCTGGGCTGACGCGACGCCGGTCCTGGCCGTTTCCCTAATCCCGCATTTCAACCGGGTTCTTGCGGAGGCGTTGGCTCGCGTTTCTCCATCGACACCCTTCGTGACGATTCTGACGGATCTGGCTGATTACCCACCTCACTTCTGGATCGAGCCGGACGCAGGTTATGTCATTTGTGGCACCGACCGTGCTGTGCAGCAGGCTCGGGAGTTAGGTGTCGAGGAGTACCGGATTTTCCGGGTGTCGGGTATGATCGTGCGGCCGGACTTTTACGATCCCATCGAGGTGGACCGTGAGGCCGAGCGGCTGCGCCTGGGTCTGGAGCCGGCTGTCCCGACGGGCTTGATTCTTTTCGGGAGTCACGCTCCTGGTCTGGTGGCTGATCTGGTCGAGCGCGTGGCGTCGAGCGGTCTTGAAGTCCAGCTCATCGTCATCTGCGGGCGAAATGCTGCTCTGGCCGAGGAGCTGCGTGCGCGGCGCTTTCGGATCCCCGTTCACGTAGTTGGTTTTACCGACCGCGTGCCCTATTACATGCACCTCGCCGATTTCTTCATCGGCAAACCCGGTCCTGGCAGTATCAGCGAGGCACTGGTCAAAAACCTCCCAGTGATCGTCGAGTGCAACGCCTTCACGTTGCCCCAGGAGCGATACAACGCCCAGTGGATTTTGGAGCAGGGTGTCGGGATTGTGGTGAAGAGTTTCCGAGAAATCGACTCTGCCCTTGCGCGGTTGCTGGCACCTGGACAATTGGAGGAATATCGCACTCGCGCCCGCAGCATAGAGATCAAAGCGGTGTTTGAGATTCCTCGAATTCTGGCTAGCTTGATCAGTAGTGCCCGCGCACCGGTTACGGATTAAGGCCGCCGGACAGGTTCTGGCAATCCATACGGGACGGAACATCTGGGGCTGGCCTGTCAGCGTTCTGTGGTGAGAGGGTCTTCGGGCCAACGGTGCTTCGGGTAACGTCGCGCCAGTTGGGGGCGCAACCGGGGATAGACCGTCCGCCAAAAGTTGCTGAGATCGCTGGTGATCTGAACAGGCCGCTGGTTGGGTGCGAGGAGCTCCACGACTACTGGCACACGTCCAAGCCCCACGCGTGGAGATTCAGTCAGCCCAAAGAGGTCTTGTAGCTGTGCGCGCAGCCGGGGTGCCTCACCCAGCGAGTAATCCAGTCGTAGTCTCCGCCCGCTAGGCACGCGTACCCATTCGGGCGCGATCTCCTCGAGCTGCCGCCGTTCAATGGGGTTTAGCCGCGCTAGCACCACATGCTCGAATTTGCCTCGAGCACACGCAGCCCGGAGCTCCGCGAAACTCGTCTTCCCTTCACACAGCTCTCTTAGAGCCTGTTCGAGGTCCTGTGGAGTCAGCGATCGCACAGCGCCATGCCGCGCGGCGAATTCCAATCGCCCCAATAGCTGCCGCACTTCACGTTCCTCCACGAATGCGGACCAGCTGGCTGCGATGGCTCGTTCAGCGAGCACTGCGCTGGCCTCCGGCGCGGCTGGGGCAGGTTTGCGGCTCTCCACAATTGGCAGGGCGCCGTAGCAAAGTGCACTCTGTTCTTCCACGCGCATGAGTGCCGGATTCCACACCAGCTGTTTGCGCTCGCGAACAAAGGAAGGGAACAGGTCGACCAGCCATTCCGGTTCGATCGCACTGGCGAGCCGAACTTCGGGTGGCTCATTAGGGTTACGTTGTTCGACGTCGATCGCTACGAGCCACTTGGCTTTCCGGACCGTGCTCGTTGGAGCCAGTCGGGCAGGTGAGCCACCGGCCAGCAACAGTTCGTCCTGTTTACGGCGCAGGGCGACCCGATCGGGGAAGGCGGCAAGCGTGGCGATGCGCAGCTGCCTGTCGATCTCCGGCGAATCCGCAGATGGCAGGCGTGGCGGTACGTGCATCAACTGGCAGAGTTGCTGAAAGATGGGGCGGGCTGACTCCGGCCACGGCTCGTCCAGTAAAACCAGCAAGTCTGAAGAAGCCACAGAGGGATGAGGAATGCGGGGCGCTTCCAGGGTTTCTAGAAGGGCTGCCAATGCGCATCCCCAGCGGGCTACACCGCGGCCGCGGGCTTCGATCAGTAGCCGGGCCAATCGCGGATGAACAGGAAGCCGCGCCATTTCCGCGCCCTGAACGGTTAACCGCCGGCAGGAGTCGAGGGCGCCGAGCCTTTCGAGCAACTCTTGCGCTGCATCGACGGCGGCCTGTGGTGGCTTAGCCAGCCATTCGAGCTCGTACGGGTCACTGAACCCAGCAGCATACACCTGGAGCAGTAAGGCAGAAAGGTCTCTGCGCAAGATTTCCGGTGGCTCGAACGCGGGTCTTCGCAAGTAATCCTCCAGGGGGTAGAGGCGGATCACACGCCCTGGACCGGAGCGTGCGGCACGTCCGGCACGCTGCGTTGCGGAGGCCTGACTGATGCGGCTGACGACGAGCGAAGGTAGTCCTCTCTCTGGCGAGTCGTAGGGAACCCGCGCTAGGCCGCTATCAATGACAGTCCGCACGCCTTCAATAGTGATGGAGCTTTCAGCGACATTGGTCGAGAGTATCAGCTTGGGTAGCGGGCCGGGCATTACTGCGCGGTCCTGGGCTTCCGGAGGCAGACTCCCGTGAAGTGGAGTGATTTCGTAGCCAGCTTGCTTAGCCAACTCGGAACAAGCCTTAGCTGCCCGGCGGATTTCGGCTGCACCCGGAAGAAACACGAGGACGTCTCCCGTCATCCCGTACGAAAGCAGTCTGGAGAAAGCTTCCGCCACGCGTTGCTCCAGCGGCAGTGGAGAGTAGGGCCAGTGGGTAATCTCGATCGGATACTGGCGGGTTTCGATCCGTACGATTGGGCAATTGCCAAGGTATGCCGCGAGCGGCTCAGCGTCCATGGTAGCCGACATGACGACCAGCTTCAAATCCCGGCGGCGCTCTTGTGCGACGCGGAGCAAAGCCAGGCAGAGATCCGTTTGCAAGCGGCGCTCGTGAAACTCGTCGAGAATCACAACGTCCACACCCGGCAGGGTCAGCTCATGAATCAAGCGCAGCACTAGTACGCCGTCAGTGAGGAACCACAGCCGGGTCCATGGACCGCCAGCGGTGTCGAACCGCACTTGGTAGCCCACCTCTGCTCCGAGACTGCACCCGCGGAGCCGGGCGGCCATCCGCGCGGCCAACCGAGCTGCGAGGCGACGTGGCTCGCTAACCAATACTTGTCCGCGCACGACACTTAGGGCCAGTAGCGGCACGCGCAAGGTTTTGCCCGCACCCGGTGGCGCTTGGATCACGATCGCCTGATGCGTGGAGAGCAGCTGGCGAATGGCCTGCAGATGAGGATCGATCGGCAAGCGGAGTTCCATATGGACAGGTTGACGTAGCTTGAGTGCGTCGACCAGACTATCTCTGTATGCCTGTGCGTTACGCTCCGTTGAATCCACCCAAACGCCTGTTACTTGGACCTGGTCCCAGTCCAGTGGAGCCCCGCGTGTATGAGGCGCTGTCGAAGCCTATCGTGGGCCACTTGGATCAGTACTTTTTCGAAATCGTATCAGAAGTCCACGAGCTGCTGCGCCTAGTGTTTGGGACTCAGAACCCATTCACTATGGCTATTTCTGGTACCGGCAGTGCTGGCATGGAAACTGCGATCACGAACTTCGTCGAGCCTGGGACGCGCGTGGCCGTATTTGCGAATGGGTATTTCTGTGATCGTATCACTGACATGGCTCGACGCCAGGGTGCAGAGGTCGTGAGATTGGAGAAGCCGTGGGGCGAGGTGTTCGCTCCTGAGGAGGCCCGCGAATTCATTTACCAGGTACAACCCCAGGTGGTGGCTTACGTTCAAGCAGAGACGTCCACGGGAGCCTATCAGGATGGCCAGGCGATCTGCCAAGCGGCCCACGAGGTGGGGGCAGTGGTGATTGCCGATTGCGTAACATCGCTCGGGGCTATGCCTGTGGAGGTAGATCGCACTGGGATCGACGTGGCCTACAGCTGCACCCAGAAAGGCCTTTCTTGCCCTCCCGGATTGGCGCCGATCACGCTGTCCGAAAGAGCCTTGGAGCGGCTGCAAGCTCGAAAATCAGTGAACCGTTCCTGGTACTTCGACCTGAAACTGCTTGCGGAATATTTCGGCAGCGCCCGCCGTTATCACCACACAGCTCCGGTGTCCATGTTCTACGCTTTGAGAGAAGCTCTGGTAGCGATAGCTGAAGAAGGCTTGGAGAACCGATTCCGGCGTCACCAGCTCAACCACCGGGCCTTCGTCGCAGGTATCGAGGCTATGGGAATGCGGATGCTGGTAGCTGAGCCCCATCGCCTATGGTCGCTGAATACACCTTGTGTGCCCGAGGGGGTCGATGACGCTCGGGTGCGACAACGGATGCTGGCCGAAGACGGTATCGAGATTTTCGGGGGGTTCGGTCCGCTGGCAGGCAAGGTCTTCCGAATCGGGTTGATGGGGGCCGGTTCTACCCAGGAAAACGTATTTGCGGTGCTGGCTTCCCTGGAGCGTGCTTTGCGAGCAGAGGGCTATCATCCCCCGGCGAGCGGTGTCGAAGCGGCACGGGCATTTTACGAGCAATACGCTTTGGCGTGATGCCACTTGGTGATCCCGTTCGAAACAGAGGAACAATGACGGCCTGGTTTGCCAGCTCAAACCGGCAGCGCTTTCGACCCGCCTTCGAGGCGTGGCTTGCTGCTTAACGGTCCGACGCGGTTGTTGAGGGGGAGGCTCGGACTCTCCTTGGTGCTCAGTCGATCTCCCAGCGCCAGAGATTCACACCCGCTGTGTAGCCGGCTCCCACGGCAGCGATCAAGGTGAGTGTGCCGCGCCGCAGTTTGCCAGCCCGCATTGCATCCCGGGCTGCCAATGGGATGGTGGCCGCCGTTGTGTTTCCATACTCGTCGATGTTGATGATCACTCGGTCTTCGGGAAGGCCTAGGCGGGAAGCCACGGCTGTAATGATCCGTTTGTTGGCCTGATGGGGTAGGAACACACCTATGTCTTCAGGTCGGAGGCTGTTTCGGTCGAGCACGAGTTGGCAGGTTTCATACATCGTGCGCACGGCATACTTGAAGACCTGCTGGCCATCTTGATGCACGTAGTGCAGCCCCTTCTCCACGGTTTCATGGCTTGGGGGCATTCGGCTCCCACCTGCAGGCATGTTCAGATAAGGGGCGCCCGAGCCATCGATGATGTTGTAGCTGTCGATGAAGCCCACCTCGCCTTCTTCTGTGGGTTCTACCAGGAAGGCTCCCGCAGCATCGCCAAAGAGCACGCAGGTGGTGCGATCGCGGTAGTTGACAATGCGGGACATTGTATCTGCGCCGATCACCAAAATGCGTCGGTACGCTCCAGCGCGGATGAAGTGGGCAGCGGTGGTCAGGCCGTAGACAAATCCGGAGCAAGCGGCGATCAGGTCGAATCCCCAAGCGTGGCGGCAACCGAGCCGGTCCTGGACCAGGCAAGCCGTGGAAGGGAACATCATGTCTGGCGTCACCGTGCACACAATGATCACTTCCACGTCGGCGGGATCCATGCCTCGCGCTAGAAGCGCCTCTCGCGCTGCTTCAACAGCCATGTCGGATGTGGCCATCGATGGATCTGCGATGTGTCGTTTTCGGATGCCGGTACGCTCGACGATCCACGCGTCGCTCGTATCCACCATCCGCTCCAAGTCCTGATTGGTCAGGATCCGTTCGGGAACGTAGCAACCCACCGCAGTGATTTTCGCGCCGGGCAAGCGACCTCCTCTTAGAACCTAGGCGAAATGGGGTACAAAATTCTTTGATAGGGAAAATTCAGCCTACATGCAAGTCGAGGGGTCTGTGCCTGCCACTAGCAGCGTGCAGGAGAATTTGGTCCATCTGTGCCAGCGGGTGTATCAAGAACTGAGTGGGGCGAGTGTTGTCCCACTGGTTAGCGTAGAATTTCGGCCCTACCGCAGTTCGCTCGCGGTGGCCTCCAGGCGAGCCCAGGCCCTCCAAGTACGCCTGGCGGAGGTGTTTCGGCAGGCGCCCCCGCGCGTAGTGGAAGCTGTGCTCTATGTGGTGCTGGGTAAGTTGCTGAAGAGGCCGGTGTCGCCGGCATACCGTAAGCAGTACTTAGCTTTCTTGCGTACGCTCGAACCCGCGGGGATGCGCACCCATAGCTCTACCGTTCGCCCGCATCAGGTGCGCTGGAAAGGGCGCTGGTTTGATCTTCGAGCCTTGTTCGACGAGCTGAACCGTCGGTTTTTTGATGGGAGACTACCGAAGCCCTGGTTGGGATGGAGCCGCTGGCCTCTACGGTCTCACTGGGGGCGTTACGACCCTGTACGTCATGCAATTATCCTGAACTCACGCCTGGATCGGCCGGACGTGCCGCGCTTGGTCGTCGAGTACGTTCTGTTCCATGAAATGCTCCATATCGCATTGCCCACACAAACCCTGGGCCACCGCTGCGATGTTCATAACTCAGCCTTTCGTGCGTTTGAAAGGAAGTTTCCGGCAGCGGATCGCGCTAGGCAACTGCTGGCGAGCTTGGGCCCATAAGGGGCTAGCCTGGCAAGCACTAC
>JAUQPO010000075.1 GCA_030550335.1 Acidobacteriota bacterium | reverse complement strand
AGGTACGCATCCCAGCTGGTGTCAGCGATGGCGCATTGGTGGAGTCACTCGTGCAGCTGCCTACCGGCGAGCAAGCTTGGTTGCAGATCCGCATACGCGTCGGCGGCTGGTGAGTAGGGAACCGTTAGGCCGGTAGATTACCGGGCGTCCTGGCTGTGCGTCTTTCTTCTGCGGAGGATGAGCTCCACGGGGCGGCCGGTGGCTTGTGGGAGTAGTCGTCGAGAATCCATCCCCAGTAGCTCGAGCAGCGTCGGAGCCAGATCACTCGCCGTGAGTTCAATAGGAGTTGTAATCGGCTCGCCCGGTGGCGTGTCGGGACCTAGCGCGGCCAGCCATACAAATGCTGCTTCCGGGACTTTTTCGCCGTGCCGTGGCCAAGTAGATGGGTTATCTCCGCGTCCGTGATCCGTGGCAATCAGGAGTGTAGTTTGGCCGCGGTAGGCGGGCAGGGATTGGAGAGTCTTCCATAAGCGTTCCAGGCAGTGGTCGAAGTAATGCAGCGCTTCCAAATAACGGTCATAGCGGTCCTGATGTGCCCAATCGTCCGTCTCGCCCAGGGCGACGTAGAGTAGCCGGGGCAACTTGGACCGCAAGTGTTCCATGGCCAACTCGAAAGTGATGTAGTCATGTCGCACGCTGCGCCAAGGTGTCAGCAGCTGAAACTGTGCCTGGCTGAGTTCTCGGCTCCGCGGTGTGGGAGGTGAGTCGAGCGCGTCATAGCCGGCATTGACGAAGATACTGCCTGGGCTATGAGCTGCAATCCCGTGGAAGACTTCCCAGGAGGCGAACACAGCCACTTTGTCCCTGGGCAGCCGCAGCTCGCGGCGAACGATTTCGAGTACTGTCTCCGAAGGATTCGGCCGGTTGGCGTTACTGTTGACGACGTCGTCTTGCGGGCGCCCGGTCAACAGCTCGGAGTAGCCGGGATAGGAAAACCGATAACGATTCTGCAGCCGTACAATCTGGTTTCGGTCGCGGTCGCCGACAATCACCCCTTGTCGGGCCACCACGGTCCACAAGAATGGCATCAGGCGCTCGCGACGCTCTTCGCGACTGCTCCCGCCGAACTTTTGCCGGACCTCTGCAGCCTCTTTCATGCCATGGTCGTCGCTGTGTAGCAGGTTGGGGTCGGCTCCGCGAAACACCTCCTGCCACCGTATCCCGTCCCCGGTCACGAGCACTACGCATTTAGTGCGTGTCCCCGGAAGCAACGGGTGGGCCGAGAGCCCGAGCAGAACCCCTAGGCATAGAGCCTGTTGCACGATGTGTCGCTGGCCAGGCCTGCGCATAGTCTTTGTCGGAGAAGGGCGCGCCCATTCTGGCGGCCAAGGTTGGCTAAGATGAATCCAAACCAGCATATGTTACTAGCGCTCATTTTGGCTACTTCACTGGCGCAGTGTGTGCCGGCCCGCTGGTTCACTGACGATCCAAGCTCGCTCGAGCTCTTGGAAAACCACCCTATCAACTGCCTGCTGCTGGAGTCCGTTCACTGGTCCAGTAGTTTTTGTGTCCGGGCTCATGAGAAAGGGAGGAACGTGCTCGCGGTCATCCGCCCGGGACAACCGCTGGTCGAGCGAATCCGGCAGGCGAAGCAACTGGGTTTTGATGGCATCGTGCTGGAAGGGAGATTCGGTGCGAACGAGAGGGACCAGGCCCGCAGCCTGGCTAGCGAGCTGGGCTTGCAATTCGTGCTGATCGGTGCGCGGCATGAGATGGACCTGACCGGGCGTGACCCGGTGATTGGGACGTTTCAAACCGTCTGGCCGGGTATCCACTTAGCCGAAGATGGTGCAGCTAAGGCCGCACCCACCGGCGCACCTTGGATCGACAGCAATGGTGGCTTCATTCGCTACGTGCGGTCCTTAACCCCCTCCGCGATCTGGCTATCCGGCAGGCCGCCGCGCCAGGCAGTGGTGCCGTTGATTCGGTATCTCCAGGCTATCCACGATAGCGCCGTGGTCGGCGCATGGTGGGTCCTCGAGCTGGACGATGACTTTCGGCAACGATTGCTTGCGGGCAGTACGTCGGGGCTTGAAGATTGGCGAAGGTTAGGTGAGCATATCCGTTACTGGCTGGAGCACGCCGAATGGAGAGATTACGAGCCCTACGGCCAGTTCGGCTTGATTCATGATCGGGCAGATGGTGCCTTGCTTCAAGGTGGAATCATCGACATGCTGGTGGCCCGCCATATTCCCTTGCGTGTGATCCCGCCTGCGCGGCTGTCGGCGGACGTGTTCCGTGGCTTGCGCATGGTGCTGAACGTCAACCCAACAAGCCTGACCCAAGAGCAGCGTGACATCTTACGACAGTTCACTCGGGGCGGTGGCACTTTGCTTTCAGCGCCTCCAGGTTGGCAGTTGAGCGACGCTTCTGGAGAGAACTTCGTGGCCTCGGACAAGGAGGTGGAGGTGCTGGATAGCGTTTGGAGGGGCGTGAACGGATTGATTGGTCGTGAAAACCTGGGCGTGCGGCTGTTCAACGTCTCCAGCATCCGCTCGGTACCCGTGGCTAGCCGCACGGGGCGTCCTGTGGTGCTGCACCTAGTCAACTACGCGGACTACCCTGTGGAGCGGGTCACCTGCCGCTTTCAGGAGCGCTTCACCCGCGCGACCCTACTCGGACCCGGGCGGTCTCCCTCGCCCTTGGAACTGGTGACAGAGAACGGCGGAAGCGAAGTCTTGATCGACAAAGTCGATGTACTCGTTTCCGTGCTGCTCGAGTGAGGGTTGTGGTGCGGGCAACGGCGCTTGGTGCCTGAGCCTGGGTAAAAGGAGGCCCGTTCCTCGCGTCTCAGTTCAACAGGTACTGCTGGATGAACAGGACTGTGGCAGCGAGTTGGATATCCCGATTCTTCTTCTTCACAAAACCGTGACCTTCGTCCTCCGCCAGCAAGTACCAGACGGGCACACCGTTTTTGCGTAAGGCTTCGACGATCTGCTCGCTCTCGCTCGCAGGGACCCGGGGGTCGTTCTTCCCCTGAACGATGAACATCGGACGTTTGATCTTGTGGGCGTTGTTCAGTGGAGAAATCTTCAGCAAAAACTCGCGCATCGCGGGATCCCGCTCGTCTCCGTATTCGGCACGGCGCAAATCGCGGCGGTAGGCCTCGGTGCGTTCCAGGAAGGTAACGAAGTTCGAGATGCCGACGATGTCCACGCCGCAACGAACGCGGTCGCTGTAATGGGTCATGACTGCCAAGGTCATGTAACCACCATAGCTTCCGCCTGTGACCATGATCCGGTTCCGGTCTAAGTCCGGCTGGGCTGCGATCCAATCCAGTAACGCCCCGATGTCACGAACCGCGTCTTCGCGTTTGTACCCGTTATCAAGCTGCAGGAACGTCTTGCCGTAGCCGGCCGAGCCACGGACATTTGGATAGATCAAAGCGATGCCGAGCTCGTTCAAAAAGTAGTTGTGGACACCGCCAAAGGTTGGGCGGTATTGCGCTTCGGGCCCTCCGTGGATGTTGATGATCACCGGGCGGGGGCCGGTGAATTTCTTCGGTGGCCGGTAGAGGAATCCAGTGATTTTTCGGCCATCAAACGACGTCCACTCGATCAGTTCCGGTTCGGGAAAGTTAGCTGGGTTTAGCCCGCCCACTTCGCTGTACGTCCACCGGGTAAGCTTGCGGGTTCGCAGATCGATCGAGTAGACGTCGGCGGGATTACGGGCGGAACTGAGGGTAAAGCCGAGCTCTCGCGAATTGTCATGCCAGCGCAAGCTGCTGATGACCCCAGAGGGCAATGCAGGCATAGGTATCGAGCGGCGACTGCTGGTTTCCAGGACGTAGAGGCGGGAAATGCCAGCTTCGTTGACCGTATAGGCGAGGAACCGGCCGTCGCGGGACAGCGCTATGTCGTCCACGTTCCAGTTCAGCTCTGGGGTGAGATACTCGAGCTTTCGAGATGGCAAGTCCAGATAGGCCAGACGCAGGAACTCGCTCTGGCGGTCGGTGATCAGGTATAAGCCACGCCCATGGGGATCGAAAAACCCACCAAAGTAGGCTGCTTTCTCGTGCTCTGGCGTTAACAACGTCTTTTGCCCCGTCGCGACGTCGACCAGGTGGAGGGAAGTGTCGTGGATCGAGCGGTACTCGGAGACGACCAGCTGGCTCTCGTCGGGGGACCAATCGACTGGGCTCCAGCCACCACCCTGAACTTCCAGAAGGAGCCGTGTGGAGCCGGGTTGGCGTGGGTCAGCCACGTAGATGTCGGTGTCGCGACCATTTCGACGGGTTGATGCGTACGCGATCCACCGCCCGCTGCGGCTCCACACCAACCCCGTGTTTCTCGATTTACCATCCGTGAGCAGTTGCACCTGGCCGGTTTCGAGATCTTGGCGCCAGTACTGGAAGAACTCGGATCCACCGATATCTTTAGAGAAGACTATGGCCGAGCCGCCGGGGCGCTCGAACCAGCCACCCAGGACGCGATCAGGGAAAAACGTAAGCTGGTACCGTGCACCACCCGGCATGGCCACGCGGTGCAGTTGGGTAACATCTCCGAAGCGGGTCGAAATGAGAATTTCGCGCCGAACCGGATGCCAGTCTTCCAGATAGGCCGATCGGGCCTCGCTGTAGCGGTTGAGTGTCTCCATCAAAGCAGCTGGGATGGGCGGAATAGCCTCAGCTCGCAGATTCGGGGGAATAGGGATAGTGGGTTGAGGCTGCGCCAGGGCAGGCCTCAAAACCAACGCGAAAAACAGGACGGAAGTAACAAGGCCGTTTAAGTACCTCATCTTCGTGACAGGCTACTGGTTGTGATGCTAGCGCAGAGCCGGATTGCTGTGCAGGCTAGAAGGGAATTTTGGATCGGGGGCTCGCTGTGCCCGAACGCACGGTGCTCGTGGGAAGGGTGGCTGGCTATGGGATGTACAATCAAGAACGTGTTGGCAAGGCTGGGCTGGGGTTTCCTATTGTGGAGCCTCTTCGGAGGCTACCCCTTTGCTGCTGTACCCAATTCCATCTTCCTCGAAGCCGAAGGCTCAGGACCGCCTCGTCCAATCACCATTTCGCGGGTCTTCGCCCGGGGCGATATCCCGCATTACGCCCAGGCGATCGTAGATGGCACACCTGTGCCGACGCAGTGCAACGTCAAGACACGCTGGCCGGACGGAAGCGTCCAGCACGCTTTGATTTCGTTTTGGTTTAGGCCAGAGGGCCGGCGTATCGAGATCCGGTTCCGCGATCAGGCCGAAGGCATGGATCGCGGTGGCCTGACGGCCCAACAAATGCTGTCAGGTGATTACGAGTTTGGCGCCATCATCGAGCTGGAGCAGAACGGGCGCATCCTGCGTGCAGACGCTCGTGAAATGCTCGCTCAGGGAAGTTTCCGCTACTGGTTGGAGGGGCCTATCTGCACGCAGGTCATTATCGAGGACTTGAGCCCTCAGCGCCGGCACGACCTTGGCTGGGACGAACACCGCTCGTTTCACCCTATCTTTGTTGCCACGTTTTACCCCGGTTGGCGTGGCGTGCGTGTTGAGCTGATCGGGGAAAACGCGTGGACCACCGCGTTGCAGGACTTGACCTACACGTTACGGCTGCGCGTGGGTAACCCACCGATGGTTGTTTACGAACGCAGTTCCTTGACGCATTACGCGCGTACGCGCTGGCGCAAGGTGTTTTGGAGCGGGCCGGAGCCCGTCGACGTGAATATCAACCATAACCTCGCCTATCTGGTGGCATCGCGGGTAGTCCCGAATTACGACCTCACGCTCAAGGTTCCTTCGCGCGCCGTCCAGGCTGAGTACGAGCAATTTCTGAAGACGGACCGAGGTGAAATCAACGGGTCTGCCCAGTGGGTACGCTATTTCGGCACGACCGGCGGAAGGGGTGACATAGGGTTGTTCCCCAGGTGGTACGTACGTTACCTCTACACCTTTGACCGGCGCCTACGTGAGGTTTTCTTGGGAAACGCCCACGCCAGTGGTCACGTGCCGATTCATTACCGGGAGGGTTTATCCGGAAGACGCTTCTTGGCGGGCAGACAGGAGGATGCTTTCGGTCGGGTAGTCTCGGTCGATGCACGGCCCACCGTGTGGTTGTTCCGGTTAGACTGGCGATACACAGCCCAGGTGGATCGGATTGTGCCGCTGCAAAGCCTCTCGGAGGCGCACGGTTGGGCTCCAGATTTGGCTCACCAGCCGAGCTTTGTGTTCCTGCCTTACATCCTGACCGGAGACTGGTATTTTCTTGAGGAACTGTATTTTTGGGCGGCCTTCAACGTGGCCTCGGGCGACCCGTGTCCGGATCAAGGTTACTGCCGGAACGGGCGGTGGGGGATCATTCCACCCGAAGCGCAAACCCGTGGAGTTGCCTGGGGGTTGAGGACACTAGCCCATGCAGCTTTCGCAGCTCCGGATGGTTCGGCTGAAAAGGCTTACTTTCTCGAGAAGTTATACAACAACATTGCGGTCCGCGAGGGCTTCCTGGACATCCGCGATGGTCGCTTTTACGATCCGTCGCCGGGTTCGATGTGGCGTTGGGGACGGCAGGTGATGGCTGGCAACCGTGCCAACCCGCTGCGGTACATGGACCTCAACGACGCTTATTCCGACGTCGGCGGGTTCATAGGGACTGCGCGGGTAGGGGCGCCCTGGATGATGAACTTCGTGCATGTGGTTATGGGCCATTTGGAAGAGCTGGGATTTCCGGTGGATCGGCTCCGGCGGGAGATGGCTCTTCACCTGTTGGGGCAGTTGTTGCATCCGGATTACAACCCATACCTAACCGGTGCATATCGGATGCCCGTGTTGAGGGCACTCGACAGAGAATTCTTCCAAGACTGGGCTTCCGTGCGTGCAGCTTTCCCCGACACGCTGCGGGATATTCAAAGCTGGCCTCAGAAGGATGAACACGATGCCGAGCATGGTTATCCGAACATCCTGCGGGCGGCAGTGAGCTTCATGGCTACGTTGCGCCTCAACGGCTATGACGGCTGGCGGGCTTGGGAATGGGTGCAGGCCCATGTCAATTCGCGGCAGCAGCTGATGGAAAACCCCAAGTGGGCCTTTTTGCCACGCCTTGAGCCGTCTGGTGCCACGCGTGTCGGCGGGGAAGCAGTTGAGCCGTGGGTGAATCCCAGAAGCCGGGGTGTACCCAGGCCGTGAAGGTGACAGCCGAGGTTGCGCCAACGGGCTCTGGCATTGTGAGCAGAAAGGATCCTGGCCTCCGATGCGCGCCGCCTTATTGATCACGATCGTCGCGGGGATTTGCATGGCGGCGTTCGTGCGGCCCTACCTAGGCCTGCTCGGGTACTTGTGGTTTGCCTTGTTGCGGCCGGATATCCTCGCCTGGGTGGAAGATCGCCGGCTGTCGTTCATCATCGCCGTATGTGTGTTGTTGGGAAGCGCGATCCGGCTGCCCGCGGGCATTTGGCGCATTTGGGCAAATCCGATATCCCGTGCTTTGGTGCTCCTACAGGTTCCAATTGTGCTGTCGGCACTGGTAGCCGTGGATCCCTCTTTATCGATTCCGCCACTGCTGCTGTATTTGCGGGTGATCATCATGGCGCTTTTGTGCGTCGTGCTTTTCGAGACACGGGAGCACCTGAAGTACATGTTGTTGGTGATGGCTGGCTCGGTGGGACTGTTGGGCTGGAAGTACGGCTTGTACGGAATCTTGGCTGGCGGAGTGTGGTTCGCCCACGGTTACGGCGGCATGATGGCGGATAACAACCTGCTGGGCTTAGGGCTGGCCATGGCGGTGCCGCTTTGCTGGTACGCCGCGCAGCTGGTTTCTTATCGTTGGCTGAAGGTGATTTTTTGGGTAATGTTTCTGCATACGATTGCGGCTGTAGTCATGACACTTTCCCGTGCGGCTGCACTTGGGTTGGGTGCAGGTCTGTTTCTGATTTGGTGGCATTCCCGACGGAAGCTTCTGGTAGCATTCTTGCTCCCGTTAGCGTTGTTTCCGGCGTTGCTGTTGTTCTCCACTGAGTTCGTCAATCGGCTCTCGACGCTAGCTGCGCCCGAAGAAGAAGCCTCGGCGCTGTCGCGCCTGGTGTTCTGGAAGGCGGCGCTGAAGATGTGGCAGGATCATCCCCTGCTGGGGGTCGGCTTTGGACAGGCGAATCAACAAGAGTTGATCTCAGAGTATGTGGATCCTGAGTGGTTGGTCAACGTCGGCCGTGAATACCACGTCCTCCATAACACGTACTTGCAGGTGCTGGTCGATTCCGGGCTGTTTGCGTTCTTAATTTTCTGCGCTTTGATGTTTGGCACACTGTGGTGGCTAGGCCGGGAAGTCGCTCGACTGCGAGTAAGCGATCCTGCAGCGGTGCCTTACCCCGCAGCGATCCGAGCAGCACTGGCGGTTTTCGCAGTCGCCAGTACTTTCCACACCCGAGAAAGATTCGACTTTTACTATTTCCTACTGATGGCGGCGGCGGTCTGGTACCAGGTGCGGTTCGAAGTGCCGGCGAGCGCTCCGGAAGCATCGCAGGCGGAGACGGGCTCGGTGGTAAGTGGTGGTACTGCGACAGCCTCTTCGCAGCCTGCTCCGCATTCATCAGACCCCTTTCCAGCTCGGCCTGGTGTGGGGCGCGGCTCGTCCTACGAGGCTTGGCGGCGAGGCCGATGAGTGGGTTCAGAAAGTTTTCGTCGCGTACGGCTCCGCTTGACCACGCGGAGCTCCGAATAAAGCTTGATTCCAGCTCTTGCGTGGTGCCGCGCTAGAGTTCTCTTTGAAGCCCTGATGCGGGTGCTGAGCTTGGCCACAGTCTTTCCGAATCCTTTGGAGCCTTCGGCTGGGACGTTTGTCAAGGCCCGGTTAGCGGGATTGGCTGCGGCGGGCGCTGAGGTAACCGTTGTCGCGCCCCTCGCATTGCTCGACTACGCTGGGCGTCGCATGGGCTTACGCCGGCCAGTACCGCGCGTGATTCAAGAAGGTCGACTAGCGATTCATTATCCGCGCTGGATTTACCCGCCCAAAATAGCCTCCCTAAACCCGTTTCTTCTGGCATTCGAACTCCTGCCACTGGTGTCTCAACTGATGCGGCATTGGCAACCCCACGTCATCGATGCTCACTTTGGGTTCCCTGAAGGTGTCACTGCCTGGATCCTATCTCGATTGGTCCGGCGGCCCTTTGTAGTCACCTTGCGCGGCAATGAACCACTGCACGCTGGTTACCCGCTTCGGCGGCTCCTGATGAAACGTTCGTTCGCCGCGGCTTCCGCTTTGATTGCGGTGTCTGAAAGGCTCGCGGCATTCGCGCGAGAGCTATGCTCGGGAACTGAGCTTGTAACAGTCGTGCCCAATGGGGTTGATACCAGCCTGTTTTACCCCCGCGAGCGGGCCCAGTGTCGCCGGCGTTGGGAGATCCGCCCTGAGGAGCATTTGGTGATCTCGGTGGGCTCGCTGATCCCGCGTAAGGGGCACCACTGGGTGATTCGTGCCATTCGGGAGTTAATCGAGTGTGGACTGCAGGTGAAACTTATCGTCGCGGGTGGCCGGGGCCGGGAAGGTGACGTCAGCGCCCAGTTGCTGCGGGAAGTGCGACAACACGGTCTCCAGGGCTGTGTCCGGTTCGCCGGCGTCCTCTCCCAAGATGCCTTGGCGGATCTCTACTCTGCCGCAGACCTTCTTTGCCTGGCGAGCACACGGGAAGGGCATCCGAACGTAGTCCAGGAAGCTTTAGCTTGCGGGTGTCCTGTAGTGATGACCGACGTCGGTGCGGCACGAGCGCTCATACCGTCGGCCGAATACGGGGTTATAGTTCCGCTCGAACAACTGGACCGCTTAAGCCAAGTATTGAGTGAGGCATTGCGGAGGTCTTGGAATCGGGAACAGATCGCGGCTTGGGGGAGGAAGCGAAGCTGGGAAGAGGTGGGCCGCGAGGTGATCAAAGTACTCCAGGTAGCGGCGCAAGCCCAGTAGCTTTGGTGGTGCCACTTGCGGGAATTATTTCGAGTTGATACTGTATCGCCGAGCAATCAGCTACGTCCCACCCTGCGATATCGTGGGCTCGCGCAACACTCCCTTCGCCGCCAGAAGCTTGGCCAGTTGTTGACTGGGCCTAGCCGGCACCCAAGGCCGAAGCGAGTAGAGTCTCCAACTGCTCCACGGTGGCGTCCCAGGAGAACCGTCGCGCCACCTCCTGGCGGATCTGTTCGGGACTGGGGCTCGGAGGGCAGTCGACTGCCCGCTCGTAGTCGCTAGGGTCCGCACAAACCGTCGCCCCCAGTGGAAGATCGTGGCCGAAGGTTTCCGCGACCGCCGGCGAGACTAACACGCGTTTCCCCATGGCCAAAGCTTCGAGTACTTTGTTCTGAATCCCTCGCGCGATGATCAAGGGCACTACGACAAAGCGTGCAGCTACCAAGAACGGGCGCACGTCAGCAACAGCACCCATCACCACAACCCCGGGCCGGCTCGCCAGAGCCCGTAGCGACCGCGGGGGATTCCGACCAATGATGAAGAACTCCAGCCGAGGTCGGCGCCTACGCAGGTAGGGCAGTACTTGGGTAGCGAACCACAGGGCGGCCTGCAGGTTAGGGAAGTAATCCATCTGCCCCACGAACGCGCAGAATTCGCGGTTGCGGAGTTCGTCAGGCACCTCAATGGCAGCGGGGTTGTAGTAACCGAGGTCCACTCCGTTAGGGAGAGCGACTATATGGGCCTGTGGAGCGATCAGACGGAGTAGCCTTTTCTCGGCTAAGGTGCTCACGGCCACCACCCTTGCTTTGGCCGTTACTTTCGCCTCTGCGAGGCGCAAGCGCTCCGCCTCTAGCCGGTAGAGCCAGCCTGGCCAGCGGAACTGGCTGTAGGCCAGCCACTTAGCCGAATCGACATCCGTCATGTCCAGCACCAGGGGGATTCCGTTAGGAGCCAAGCATCCCATCGGAGTCGAGTAAGCCAGCACTACGTCAGGGCGCACAGCTTGCAAGGCTTCATCCACATGTCTCTTGAACCCCGCTTCCCGGTAGTAAGCGACCGTCACCGACTGGCCCAGCAGGCCAGCCACCCCGACGCGCAAGTAAGAGCGCAACCGGCTCACCGGAACGATCTCCACACTCGCTGGGCAATTTCCCAGCGGGCAGGCGCCCGCTAGTTCCTGAGCATTCCTGGCCAGGCAGACCATGTGTACTTCGTGCCGCTGGGCGAGTAAGCGCAGGATATGGTAAGCCCGTATACGGTCTCCTTTGTCGGGCGGGTAGGGGGGACAGTGGCTCAAGTAAAGGATTCGCATCGCCGTTGTATCTGATCGGACGCCCGCTCCTTAAGCTAGCAGAGGCGCGGGTCACGGACAGGTGAGCTGACGTAGCTCAGAAGAACTGGTCCTGCAGACGAAGGGCTAGCACCGGGCAGGCTAAGGGCACTCAGTCGAACCAAATAAAAACCCAGGTCAGGCATGGTGCGGACGAGAGGACTTGAACCTCCACGGGCATGCGCCCACAACGACCTCAACGTTGCGCGTCTGCCAATTCCGCCACGTCCGCACGCCTAATATTATTTTGCCGGATTCTGGCCCTGCTCGGAAGACTGCGAGCCACCCTGTTGACCCGCCTGGCCTTGAGGAGGCAACGGCAGCGGGACCGTCTTCTTCGCGCCGGTCGCCTCGTCGTAGACCGTTACGCTGGGCCGACGGTCCGGAGGGGGCACCTCGGGCGCTGGTGCGCTCTGGGGCGCGGGATGGCGGTCGAGCACTGTGCTGGCGGACCCGGCTCGTCGGCTGGCAAAGATCGCTAGGGTGAGCGACGTCATCATGAACAGGGCCGCTGCAACGGTCGTGGCTTTAGAGAGCACCGTAGCCGACCCGCGAGGGCCGAAGGCTGTCTGCGTTCCCATGCCACCGAACGCACTGGCTATGTCACCAGCCTTGCCGCTCTGCAGCAGAACGACAATTACGAGGAAAAAGCAGATCAGAACGTGAAGGATCGTAACCAGAGTAATGATCATTGCGCTTCGGACCTCCCGCGGCTCAACCATCAGTATAGGTTGCCCGAAAATAACCGGTCAACGTTCGGTTTGCACCAGCCGAGTGAGTTGAGAGTTGCCCCTGCCTGCGGCTTCTGAGACAATGGAGCAAGTTCGCAGTTGCTGGGTGCCTTTATGGTGGGTGCCCAGCTTCGACCAAGGAGTGACCGTGCCAGAGCGAGGAATTGTCAAGTGGTTCAACCCAGCTAAGGGCTACGGATTCATCCAACGCTCAACTGGGGAAGATGTTTTTGTCCATTTCTCCGCGATACAGATGGAGGGTTATAAGACCCTAGAGCAAGGCGACGAGGTGGAATTCGAGTTGAAGCAGGGGCCGAAGGGTTTGCAAGCCGAAAACGTACGTGTGCTTTGAGGCTTGTGGGCCTGGGGGCTGCGAGGAAACCGAGAAGGAGTCGATGTTGCGGATAGGACTGAGCTAGCGGCCAAAAGTTGGCCGGACCGCCAGGCTCTCAAGCGCGTAGCCCTTTGATCTGCCAGCGCACTGTGGAGGAGGGGTAGGCGCAGCGGACTGACCAGTCGCTGGCGGGCCCACAGTCGTGTGCTAGCCGGGAAGCCTGGCAACGGCCAGCGGCCTGCCATGCTTGCGTGCGAGCCGCAGTCTGAGCCCGCACCGAACAACGGCGCTTGGGTGTGCGTGGCTACCAAGTTGCGCTTTCGAGGTCGCAGCGATTCCGCCGTCGCGATGTGGGCGACCCCTGGTTGCAAGAGCCCCAGCGCCGGGCAAAGGAGCTACACGCCCGCCTTGTGGGTTT
>JAUQPO010000428.1 GCA_030550335.1 Acidobacteriota bacterium | reverse complement strand
GAATGGGGTAAGTCGAGTGCAGCGGCTAGGATAGCCACCGCGGCCGGCTTCTGGATCGCTGCCGCCAAGCGCTTGCTGAAACTGGGGACGTTCGACCTAACGATCAGTTTGACCTCGCCCCCCTTGATTGGCGCCCTCGCTGCCCTCTACAAGCGAATGACGGGCGGCCGCCTGGTGCAGTGGATCATGGACCTCAACCCCGATGAGGCAATCGCTGCAGGCTGGCTCGATCCTCAAGGCTGTTTGGCGCAAATCCTTGAGCGACTGCTGCGGTTCGCCCTGGCCGAGGCTGACGCCATCATCGCACTGGATCCAGCCATGCGCGAGCGCATCCTGCTGCGCGTCGATTCACCCTCGAACGTGCACACCATTCCATTGTGGGCCCGCCAACACATCCTCAGAGCAAGTACTTCGCAGCGGGAAGCCTTCCGTACGCGTCACGGCTTCGCTGACCGGTTTGTGGTCATGTACGCTGGTAACCACAGCCCCTGTCACCCGCTCAAGACCTTGCTCGAAGCAGCCCGGCTCTTGCAATATGACTCGAGGTTGCTGTTTTGTTTTGCTGGCGGAGGCCGAAGCTACGCAAGCGTCAGAGAGTATTGTTCAACGCACGGGTTAGCAAACGTGGCGTTCATCCCCTACCAACCCACGGATCAACTTGGCGCTATGCTCTCAGCCGCAGACCTGCAGGTGGTCGTTTTGGGTGACCGGTTTCAAGGCATCGTCCACCCGTCGAAAACCTACAACATCCTCGCTGTGGGAGTGCCGCTGCTTTACATAGGTCCCTCGGGCCCTTACTTGGATACCTTCGCTTCCGACGCAGACACAGAAAGGTGGCTCTGGCACGCCCGCCACGGAGAGGTCCAGTACCTGGCCACCTTGCTTCACCAAGCCCGAACAAGCAGTTTCAGAGGATTGCCTACCCAGCAAGCCGTGGCAGACCGTTTCACTCCATCAAAACAACTACCGCGCCTGGCCGCGGCCATGGATATCCCCCTGGCGCCTACGTCCCTGCCTGAACCAGCCAACCAAGAGCTCGCGACCTGCCTACCTTGCTCCGCGCATTCGCCGGCTTGAACTTTGGACGGCTCTTTAGCCACGTTCGACCGCACTGCGGCCAGCTTCCCACTCCACATAAACAAAGCGCCGGCAGCGAGCCCGGATTCTCGCTGCCGGCTGAAAGCTCAGCTCAGACCTTGTCCGGAGGAGGCACCACGTAAGGAGGCCTGTAGCGGTCGGAGATCATAGCGTTGGCCTCGTCGTCGTTCACGAATCGTTCCTTTTCTGGATCGAACTGGACCGGTCGGCCAAGGCGATAGGCTATGTTGGCGATGTGGGCCAGGGCGCAGGAGTAGTGTGCCGTTTCCAGTGGCCCGTTTAAGTCCGACTCCTTACGACTGCGAACGGCTTGGATGAAGTTCTCATAGTGCCGTGTAGGCGCCTGGTTCTTGGGACCAGGGATCCCTTTTGGCCCGAGAAAGACCTCGTAGCTGGTGTACCCATTGATCACCATGTAGCCTTCTGAGCCGTAGAAAATGTTCCCGTTGCTCTCCCGGGCCTCGTTGTTGGTGCACCAGAACCGAACGGCGATCTCCGCGTACTTGCCCTCGCGGCCAAAGTCGCACAGAACTGTCATGAGCTCGGGCGTCTCACGATGATCCTTCCACAAATACTTACCGCCCATGGCAACCACGCGAGTGGGCAGTTTGACACCCAAGCCCCACTGGAGCATGTCCAGCTCGTGAATGCCCTGGTTGCCAATCTCCCCGTTCCCGAAGTCCCAGGTCCAGTGCCAGTTATAGTGCACGTGCCGGCGAGAGTACGGGCGCCACTTGGCGGGCCCCACCCATAAGTCGTAGTTCAAGTACGGCGGTGGTTCCTCATCAGGGTAGTTCTCCAGTTTGGGCCGCCACTTGAAAATCACTGCACGACCCATGTACACCTCGCCGATGACTCCTTCCCGCAGCTTTTGTACAGCTTCCTGAATCGCCTCGGAACTCCGCAACTGTACCCCGTGCGAGACGATCCGCTTGTACTTGCGCGCCGCGGCCATCATGCTGTAGCCCTCGGCGATGCAATGGGTACCGGGTTTCTCCACGTA